>JAGVNS010000048.1 GCA_020053155.1 Nitrososphaerota archaeon | reverse complement strand
TGATGACTGGATGCAGCCCCCCTCAAAATGGAAAAAAGGCCAAGCCACGGTAGAATTACTCCTTATCCTCTCCGTCCTGTTCATCATTCTGGCTCTCTCCGTAAACATTTTTGGAAACGAACAACGGGTGGCGGTTGAAAAACAAAGAGAATCACAATTGACCCAGAATGCGTACCGCATCGCGGATATGATAACGCTCGTGGGAAACGCCCCGATTGGAACGAGGATGAATCTCTTTCTCCCTCCCGGAAGCACAGACCAGACGTTTTGGGTGAGAAATGGGGTAGTGGAAGGGAGAGGGGAGCAGAGCCTGGTCATTGTTCCACTTTCCTCCAGCGAATGGGGGGCCGGCCCCCTGTATGATGGGAATTCCTATCACGTGGAAAGGGATACGAATGCCGTGAGCGTGACCCTCGCATGAACAAACAAAAAAACCTGGAGAGATTTTCGCGGGGACAATTGTATTCCTCGGATGCCCTCCTCGCATTGGTCGTGTTTGCTCTGGCATTAGCATTGGTCACGGGCCTCACCACCCATCTCGTTGCTCAGACCCAATCGGAAAATAATGCGTATTACCGCACCCATGCGTCGGAAAACCTTCTTGAAAATATTCTTTCTTCGAGCGGAAGCCCAGTGTATTGGGATTCTCTTTCTGACCGAAATGGGGTAAAACAGATTGGATTGATAGACCATGAGGGGGGAATTTCAACCCCAAAATGGAATGCATTCGTGGATTGGAATGGGGATGATTACCCCTCTCTCAAAGAGGGGCTGCGGATACCCGATTACCATTTCTATTTGACCATTTCGGATTCCAATCATGGTGTCATCGCCCGCGCCGGAACCGCCCCCATTGATTCCAACGAGGTGAGCGTGAGCGTTCTCCCTTCGTTTTACAAGCAGAAGCCTGTTTTCGTCCAGGTTCAGGTGTACAAATGACCAATACTAAAATGACCAATACTTCTTCCAGGGGATTCGTGATTGCCATTGACGCCCTTCTCGCGCTCCTCATCCTGTTCAGCATCCTTTCTCTTTCATTCGATGCCCTCCAGCGCGACGGAAGGGAATTGGGAATGGAGCAACAGATGAGTCTCCTCGCATACCGCACGGGAATGGTGCTTGAGCAATCGGGAATGGCGTCGAAAGCCGTTATCACCAATTCGACCACATCCATCCGGGAGTTCCTGAATGGATTCCCTTCTTCCATTTGCGCGAGCGTGACAGTCTATCCCACTCCCGACACGAATGAGGCTGCATTCATCGTGGCCAAGAGCGGATGTTCAACCCTCGCGGGGGAACAGGAAACCTATCGCCAGGGATTCATGGTAGCATCCCCCCCCGATGCCAATATGTATGTGTCCATGATACAAGTCTGGGTGAACCGAACATGAAAAAAGATTCGAGAGGATTCGTCCTGAGCTTCGCTATCCTCATCGCGGCCCTGTTTCTCATTGTATATGCGCAGCTCCAGGCCGACCACCTGCGCGGGTTGCGGGAAATAGAAAATGAGACGTGGGCAAATGGGCTTCCCCCTCGACTGGCACGCGATGCGATGCAAGACTTGAATTTTCTCCTCGACCAGCGCCTTCACCTTGACCAAAACGCCAGTACGGTGGACCTTTTCATCTCGGGGAGAATGCCAAGCCCCCTGGATATGAATGCCAATCTTTTCAGGTATCAGACCTCTCTCCGAGAGTGGGGAAAGGATGCCAACACATTCATTTTCCTGGATTTGAATTCCACCAAAACGGATGGAAACGTGACGGGGAGAACCAACACCGGGTATGTGTGGAAGCAAAAACTTTCCACCGACCGCCTTTTTTTCTACCCCTCCAATGTCTTTTCACGGCCGAGGACGATGGACATAAACATCCATGTCGAATCCGCATTCCATGACACTAATTCTTCATGGGTGTTGGGGGAAAGCGGGGACTTTTTGGTAACATTGCGTTATTCGGACCAAAATTCCTCTCACACCACAATAAGCACGGGCTGGGCCACGTGGGGGGGAATTAACACGTATCAATGGGTGTATGAGGGGGGCGCGTCCAAATTCACTTTGTCAATTGGACAAGTGAATGATTACAATGGTGCTGTTCTCTTGGACAACAACCATTCTGGCTCCCTCTCCATCCGCTATGCCCTTCACGTGAGACTGGATGCCAATACCACTGCGACACGCGCGGGGTATGACCTCCCATTGACCATACAGGGAAAGGATGCCAACGTGAATGAGGAGACGCAATGGGTATACACGTAGACAGGGCCATTTATTAATGCCAATAAGGAAACCAGTATTCGCATGACTGCGGCAAACGCCCCCACGCACGGAAAAAAATCCCTCCATACGTGGGGAATCTTTTTTTCATTGTCCGGGTTCGGAGGACTTTTCTCCATCTGGGCGGCCGGGTCGGTATACACATTCCTGCACCTCGAACCCTGGCCCTGGGTATTCGCCGCCATCCTGGCAGGGGGATTGGGAATATACACGCAGGGAAAGTCTCTCCCCACTCCCAAAAAATATACCCAAAGGCATTTCCCTAACCAATAAAAGGCGTATTTAAACTTCAATCCGTGCAATGGATGAAGCAGCAGGAGGAATGAAATCCAATGAAAACCAAACCCGTTCCTATCGGACCCATGACCATTTTTGGAGCCCTCATCATGATAGTGGCCGTGGCCGCCATCGCCATGCTTCCCTACTGGGATGGAGAACCATTCACTCCCCCCCCTATTCCAAACCCTGCAAACGAAATCCCTTTGGTTGATTTAGTGGGAAAACCACTCCCCCATTTTTCAAGCGAAAGTGAAATCATCATCCAATTCAAAGAAGCCCAATTGGTGAGTGGGGGAAATTATTACGCACGCGACATGATGACCACCGGTTCATTTCCCTCCATGAATGGCGCTGTCGCCGAAGCGGATGGGGGAATGGGAAAATCAACCAGTACCTCTTCTCCAACACCCAATTACTCTACGACGAATGTTCAAGTGGAGGGAGTGGATGAAGCCGACATCGTGAAGACGGACGGAGAATACATTTATGCATTCTACAAAAACAACGTGAAAATAATCAAAGCCACACCTGCAGAAAATATGGAAGTGGTTGGAACCATCGCATTGACCGATTTCTATCCCCAGGAAATGTTCGTGAACGGAAACCAATTGATTTTGTTCGGAACCAAGACTGAATACCTGGATGAACCATACCCCATTCCCTATGAAAAAAAGATTGCCGCGATACCTGGAATGATTCGCCCGTACTGGGGATATTCTCTTTCAACGGTGCGCGTATATACCATTTCCGATCACACCAAACCGGAACAGGTGAAGGAGTATGCCTTCCGCGGAAGCTATGTGAGCTCCCGAATGATAGGAGACCACGTATATTTTGTCGTTACCACCTATCCTGAATACCGCCTCCTCCAAGAAGGAAAAGAAAGTGAAGACCAGTCCATTATTCCCCCCTATTATGAGGATGGAGTCGAAAAGGTTTTGGCTCGGCCGGACGAAATAGGATACATCCCCCCCATTTTTGCCCAGAGCTTTATCACCGTGGCTTCCATTGATTTGGATTCCTTGAATTTGAAAAAAGAAACCATGGTGGGAAGCGCGGAAACCGTGTATGCGTCCGAAAATAGTTTGTATCTGGCACACACCCAGTATTACGATCCTTCGGATTGGCCCCAAATCATCGCGGATGCGGCAACCAATATTGATATTTTGCCCAGACCCCAACCCTACGTTCAGAATCAAAAAACAATCATTGAAAAATTCAGTTTGAATGATGGAAAAATAGTGTTCCAGGGACAGGGAAAGGTTCCCGGACACGTGCTAAATCAATTCTCCATGGACGAATTCGACCAACACTTCAGAATCGCCACCACCACCGATCCCGTTTGGAGTGGAGGGTGGGCCATCCCATTGATTGCCACGGACGGGGGAGTGAGAGAGGTAGATAAAGAAGATACTCAATCCAAGAACAACGTGTATGTATTAGATGTCGACATGGATACCGTTGGAACGTTGGAGGATTTGGCTCCCGGCGAACGAATCTATTCCGCCAGGTTCATGGGAGCGCGCGCATATCTGGTGACGTTCAAGCAAGTAGACCCCTTGTTTGTGATTGACTTGAGCGACCCTTCAAACCCCAACGTTCTGGGAAAGCTCAAAATCCCGGGGTATTCAGAATATTTGCACCCCATCGATGAGACACACATCATTGGAGTGGGAAAGGATGCCGCCGTGGGAAAGAACGATGTGGCCTATTATTTGGGAATGAAACTGGCCATATTTGACGTGTCGGATGTGGAAAACCCCAAACAATTGCACACGTTGAGCGTGGGAGACCGGGGCACGGACTCGTATGCGCTGCAGGACCACAAGGCCTTTTTGTACGACAAGGAAAAAGAATTGCTGGTGCTTCCCATTTATTTGTACGAAATAGACGAAAACTCCAAAAAAGAGAAACCAATGGGGGATTGGCCCGAATATGGAACCCCCACATACCAAGGAGCGTTCGTGTATCGCGTGAATCTGGAAAACGGATTTGATGAACGCGCACGCATCACCCACATCTCGGAGGAAGTAGACCTGAAATCGGGATATTATTACGACTATCAATACCAGGTCAAGCGCTCCTTGTTCATCGGGGATGTGTTGTACACGCTTTCGGACAAATTGGTGAAAGCCAATGATTTAGGACAAGAGAATGTGCCTGAAATCAAGGAACTGGAATACGTACACATCCCTAAGACGTTTACCATCAAGAGCTGGGTGGGGGGAGGATTGTGCATAAACCCGTGCGGATATACTGAGTTTGAAATCAATTCCAAAAAGACTAAAACAACCACGTTCTCGGGGGGAGAAGACGGGTACACCAATTCATATGAAAACCCCGTGTATTCACAATACGAAGATTTGGTAGAATTATTGGATTGGGAAGCCTTCAAAGCATTGGATGAAACCCAAGGGTGCCCCGGGTGTACTGACGGACTAACGGAAAAAATAACCATCTCCAATGGTGAAACAACTAAAACAGTAAAAATGGAAGCCGGAATGAAAGTGGAAAAACTCCAAAACTTCCTCAACACCCTGCGAAATTACACGGGGGGGTATGGATATGGTGGGGGATACGCGATAGAAGGAAGCGTTGGAGATTCGGACGGAGTCGTAACGCCCACTACGGTTACGCCGGACACAACGTCGCCATAGAGAGACGACAAATGGAATACCTGCGTAAAAATAAAAAAATGGGTTATAGCAAAAAGCCTAAGTATTTGAACATTAGATGGAATAAACATCCAGCTGATAGAAGCCAATTAGTGCGGTACAAAACCATGAATACTACGCGGAGTGAGAGATTCGAACTCTCGTAGCCGTTAAGGCTCCGGTTTTCAAGACCGGCGCATTTGACCGCTCTGCCAACTCCGCTGACCGTTTTCGCCCGGTCGTGACGACGGACTACAATGCAGGATTATACAATCCTGCAGTAGGCCATTGCTTACCCATTAATCGGGTCAATTCGGTTTTTAACCATGGTTTGTTTCCGCCCTTTAGTCCGAAAAGGGGGATACACTAATAAGGTCCCATTTGGTTTTTTGAGCATGCCTGAAGTTCCATTTGCAGAGATTTCGGGAGTGAATACGGACTCGAAAGCGGGTAGTAGCCCGACTGCCCCCTCCGAGCCTCGCTCACCATACACCAATACTCTACCCCCCTCCCCTGGCGCTCCCACTTCCAGGATGGGTGCCCCCTTGATGATTGATGATGTTATTTTGTTGGTGATTGACCGAAAAGAAATGAGCCTGGATGAGTTGGCTAAATCGGCTGGATGGAAAACCCCTCACTTGGAACAAATCCTGAAACTCCTTGAGAATAGGGGAATCGTACGACTCAACTATCCTGCGTCCCTCCTCCAGGGACCTAAAGTGAGCGTGACCCGACCCCTGAATGATCTCATCCTCCCTCCCCCCAAAGGAGAGGTGATTGAAACATACTCTTTTTCCACCGACAACGTTCCTGCGTCCGTGAACGTGGTGCTTTTGTCTGAAGACAACCGCCCCTTTTACGCGTTGCACGTGCAGACGTTCGGTCCGTATACCCAGGAAATTTTGGAAGAGTTGAGAGAGCGCGTGGCCTCGGGAATTTCCATCGAATCCATTGATTTGGCGGACGTTGAACAGGCCAAGACGCTCAAACAACAATTCTCCATTTCTGCCCGCGAACAACTGGCGAACTTTTTTAAGGGAATGAATGAGGACGTGCTCAATTCCCTGGCGGGGCACATGCTGCACACCCTGTATGGGTTGGGTGAATTGGAACTCATGCTGGCGGATAACAATCTGGAAGAGGTGGCCATCAACTCGGCCAAAACCGTTGTGACGGTATATCATCGCAAGTATGGGTGGATGAAGACCAACCTCGTGATGCCCAATGAGGAGCACATCCAGAATCTGGCCTCCCAAATAGCGAGAAAAAATGGGAGGGAAATAACCAATCTGCACCCCATCCTGGATGCACACCTCCTTTCAGGAGATCGCGTGAATGCCACGCTTTTCCCCATCTCTTCTGGAGGAAACACTCTTACGATTCGCCGATTTGCCCGCATCCCGTGGACGATGGTGGATTTTATTGGAAAAGGACAGCACACCATGACCAGCGAGATGGGCGCATGGTTGTGGATGGCCATGCAGTATGAATTGTCCGTCATGGTGGCGGGCAGTACGGCATCGGGAAAAACGAGCGCATTGAACGCGCTCGCGGCTTTTATTCCCTCGCACCAACGCATCATTACGATTGAAGACGTGCGCGAGCTGAATCTGCCGGAATACATGAAATGGAATTGGGTACCATTGACCACACGCAACCCCAATCCGGAAGGAGCGGGAGAAGTGGGCATGCTGGATTTGCTCGTGTCCTCGTTGCGCATGAGACCTGACCGATTGATTGTGGGGGAGATGCGCACGCGTGCGGAAGCCGAAACGCTGTTCGAGGCCGTGCACACGGGGCACAGCGTGTATGCCACCATCCATGCGGACTCCGCGAGACAAGTGTTGCGGCGCCTGATCGAACCTCCCATCTCCATTCCCCCATTAGAAGTGGAATCCATTGATTTGATTTTGGTGCAATACCGCGACCGAAAAACAAATGTGAGGAGAACGTATGAAATAGCCGAAGTGGAAGCCGGAACGTCGGGGGAGCAATTGACCGTGAATGACATTTTCCGTTGGACGGCCCGCGGGGACACCTTTGAAAAATTGAGCGAACCCACACGCCTTATCCAAAAACTGAATCTGCACACGGGAATGACCGAGCGGGAAATACAGGAAGAAGTGCTCGACCGGATTGCCATCCTCGAATGGATG
The DNA here is from genome assembly GCA_020053155.1 of Nitrososphaerota archaeon. Classification (GTDB taxonomy): domain Archaea; phylum Iainarchaeota; class Iainarchaeia; order Iainarchaeales; family VGJJ01; genus VGJJ01. The sequence continues at coordinate 3,517 of JAGVNS010000048.1, read as the reverse complement.
GTTTCCCATGACTATGGAAGCATGTCCCAAGTGGGAAAAATAATGCGCGAGTTTTATGCCAATCCCAAAAAAGTGAAAAACGCGGCCCAACAGGATGCGAACCCCCACGTCTTGTTCGGCACCAACCCTGAGAGGGAATAGGATGCGCGTCCGGTTTCTTTTAATGTCCATCGAGCAGGCCAATGCCCTTCCCCCACGATGGGTGGGAATGGCTTCCCATCTTTCAAAGAGAATCCCTTCCCTCTCTACTTCTTTGCGTCTTGCCCGTCTCCCTGTTTTGGCGGAAAACTACGCAGGGGCGGCCATCCTGTCCGCATTGACATATGGTGTTCTCTTTACCATCGTCTTTGGCGCCATGGGATTCTATACGAACGGGGGAATGGCGTTATCCGCGATTCAACTTGGGATAGTAGGGGGACTAGTGTCAGGAGTCACGGCAATGGGACTGCATCTTCTTTACCCATTGTTATTGGCCAGGCAAAGCGCCCAAAAGGTGGACCAGGGATTGATTTTCACATTGAGAAGCCTTCAAATCCAAGTGAATTCGGGAGTGAGTTTGTACGATGCCATGACCAACGTGGCCAAAAGCGAGTATGGAATCATCTCAGATGAATTTGGTCATGTGGTCCAGGAAATAAACGCGGGAGTGAATGAGGCGACCGCATTGGAACGATTGGCCTTGCGCACGGATTCTCCTTTTTTGAAAAAAACCATTTGGCAGTTAGTTACCAACATACGCGCAGGGTCGCCTATTTCTTCCGCACTCGAATCCATCGTGAATGCCCTGGCGGAGTTCCAGTCGCGCGCCATTAAAAATTATGCAGGGGAGTTGAACATGTGGATTTTGCTTTACCTCCTCATCGCCGCGGCCCTGCCCACCATTGGTATCACGTTCATGGTCATCCTCTCCTCCATTGGGGGGTCGAGCATTTCCCCGGAGACCATTTACCTTACCATTGGGGGCGCATTTGGGGTCCAAATCGTATTGATAGGATTCATTGGGTCGCGTGCCCCCAGGGGGTATGCGTGATGACTTTTTTCCTTCTTGAGCGGCTGGCACGCCTTTTACCCAAACGAATTCAAACATGGAGTGAAATTCACGTTCGCCTCGCGGGGTATACTAGTAGGGAGGAACCCCTTTCCTGGCTGGCAAAAGGAATCATTCTCGTGCTGATGGGGGGAATACTTGGAGGGATTGTCGGGTGGATGGGAACCCCTTTTTTGAATGCATGGATTTCAACCGTTTTTACTCCCACCCTATTTCCAAAAATCGTTTATGCGCTGGTGGGAATACTTGTGGGGGGGGGATTGGTTACTATTCTGCGCGGACTCTCCATCTATTATGCCATTGAACGTCGACGAAGTGCGGTGGAGGAGATTCTTCCCGATTTTTTGCTGTTGGTGGCGGGAAACATCCGCGCGGGAATGACCAGTTTCTCCGCGTTCAAGAGTTCCACTCGCCCTGAATTCGGGGCGTTGGCGGAGGAAGTGCGGACGGTGACCGCGCGCTCACTGGGAACGGGCTCCTTCGGCAACGCACTGACGGTCATTAGTGAAAACATCCGCTCCAAAAGTTTAAGTGAAAGCGTCCGGTTCTTTTTACAAGCCGTCCGAAGCGGGGGAAAGGTGGCCCAAATACTTGAAAATACCTCCACGGATTTACGGCGCACTCAGGATTTGAAGAAGGAGCTGGAAAGCGGGACGCGAACGTATGTTATTTTCGTGGCATTCGTCATGGTCATCGCCACCCCTCTTCTCATGGCCGTGTCGGTTTCTTTTGTGGAGCTGATTACCCGCATCCAGAGCCAATCCGGTTTGTCGGCAGCCGGCGTTGAGACCGCAGGACTGGGCTTTTTGGGAGGAAATTTAACCATCAGCGCGGCCTTCCTGGAAGGGATGGCCTACATCTTACTCATAGGAAACGCCCTCCTGGCTGGACTTTTTATGGGCACGATTGGGGGAGGAAAGCCATTGCTTGGAATGAGGTACACCCCTTTCATGTTCATTGCTTCCGTGCTCGTCTTTTGGGTAGCCAAGGGAGTATTATCCGGCCTCTTAGGGGGGTGAACCCACTCGTGAAAAACGCGCCAAACCATTATATAGGAACGCGGGCTACATCTGAAGTAAAACACACCGAGGGTGTGAATCTCATCAGGGAGTGAAACAAAAATGATTCAAAATAAGGGACAGGGAACAACCGAATATCTCATCATTTTGGCCATTGTGATTGTCATCGCCCTTGTGGTAGTGGGAGTGTTAGGGGGATTCCCAAGTTTGGGAGCGGGAATCACCCAAGCGCAGAGCAAAGCGTATTGGTCCAGCACCCAGCCATTGGCGATTATCGAATGGTCCATCCCATCTAGTGGAACAGGGTCGTTGGTTTTCCAAAACCAAACCGCCAATGTCATAACATTGACCGACATTAATTGGAATGGGACGTCGATTGGAACGTTCAGCACCGCCATTGCCGCAGGAGGAAAAGCGACTGTTTCGGACACCGACATGACGTGCGGAGTATCGGGAGGACAGCCTTTTTCGAGAACAGTAGGGTACACCTACACCACCCCCAACCTTCCCGGGCTGAAATTCAATGGAGTACAGCCGGTAGTGGGCACCTGCCAGTAGCTAGCCGCCTCACTGCGGCTACCCGTGTATAGTGGGGTAGCTGCGCTACTCCACGGCTTTTCGCAAAAGGCTGCGCTACACCGGTGTAGAGTTATTGCCTAATGGCAATAACTCGTTTGCTTTTTTCCACATTTACTTTTTCGAGTGAATCTTTTTGAGTCCGATTATTGGACACCCGACTGAATGTTTTTATAGGAGGAGAGCGTTTTTCCCCATACGTATTGGGAGTTAGGGAGGGAGCCATACTGCAACTTGTTGCAGGTCCCTGGTTCCTCCCCTTAAGCTTTTTTTAGGTCATGTTCACGTTTAAATTCCAAAAGAGAATAAGCTGGGAATGGCAGCACGATATTGGTTTGGAATCGGAGCGTCGACACGATTGTATAACGACGAAAAAGTTGCCGGCTATAACAGGACTTTTCGGAAACCATTGTTTGTTGTTGCTCTTTCATTACAGGCGTTCAATGAAGCGGTAGAAAAACATTTACGAAAGGAACAATCAAATCTTTGGAAGTTCAAAACACCTAGACAGTTTGTTGAAGCGATTCATGGACTTCGGGAAAAGTGGGTTCGCGTCGAACAAGTCAGGGCCCAGCAGCTAAGGGGTCAAGGTTACAATGTCATCACCGTCACCGAAATTTCAGAGGACCCAGCTTTCCGACAAATTATGAAAAAATTGCGAACGGCCGCAAGGGAACGAGAAGGGGTGGCGGAACAAATAGCCCGAGCCACGGCTGAAGTGAAAGACCCGGGAAAGTTACACAGTCGGTTTGGCTGGGCCGGTGATTTTGCATTCAGTATTTTTTGTGAATATACTCTTCACTAAATTGCTCATATATTGTATTTTGACCGAAAAAAAATGATCAAAGCGGGGCACCCCGAAGAACGGAGATAT
>JAGVNS010000024.1 GCA_020053155.1 Nitrososphaerota archaeon | reverse complement strand
CATGGAATCCAAAACAAGAGACACGCAATCCATAGTCCAACAAAGGGATTCTTGTCATCACCCCCAATGCTGTTTCAGTTAAAGTTGATGCCAAGGGACGCATTGTTCTTCCTTCATCCATTCGAAAGACACTAGACGTCAGACCCGGTCAAGCGTGGTATTTAGAGTACGATTTAGATGATGCCAATCGCATTCAATTGAGTCGCTTACCAAGCAACTTATCCAATGAGGGGGGAAAGTAAAATATGTCAATCGATCCAAAAGTCATTCAAAAAGTCATTGTCGATGGGGAAAAACTTACCATTGAAGATGTAATAGCAGTAGGCCGATTTGGTGCCTGCGTGGAGGTGCCGATTGAAAACATGAAAAAAGTAACCGCCAATTGGAAGGTTTTACAAGAGATGCTAGATGAAGGGCAAACGCTTTATGGAGTCAACACGGGAATTGGAGGAGCTGGAAATATTCGGATTTCGCGAGAAAAAGGGGCTGAACTCAGCAAACGCATGATTCGTGCTCACGCATCAGGAGTGGGAAAGCCCGCCGACTTGGAGATAGCGCGTGCTGCCATTTTACTACGACTAAATGTTTTGGTCAAAGGGTATTCCGGAATAAGACCTGGGCTTGTGACACAGTTTGCTGAATTGCTAAATAGAAATGTAACACCCGTTATTTACGAGAAAGGATCTGTTGGAACCAGCGGGGATTTGGCCCCTCTCGCGCAAATGGCCCTGGTTCTGATAGGGGAAGGGGAGGCATTCTATGAAGGAGAACGACTTCCCGCGGCAGAAGCGCTTCGACGGGTGGGATTGGAACCCTATCAAATGGGATGCAGGGAAGGATTAGCCGCTTTCAATGGTAGCCAATTCATGACCGCCTATGCGGCATTCAACATTTTTGATGGAAATAATTTGGTGAAAACCTCCGAGGTGGCTGGGGCCTTGAGTATCGACGTGTTGAACTCGGTAACACTGGCATTTGATAAACGCTTGCACGACCTCCGCCCGTTTGCCGGGCAAATCAAATCTGCGGCCAATCTGCGCAAACTCATGGAGGGAAGCGCTATTCTTCAACAGCCCAAAAAGGACACTCAATCAGCGTACTCCTTGCGCTGCACCCCTCAAGTCACGGGACCGGCCAAGGACGCGTTGGATTACACTCGAAAGCAAGTTGAAATAGAGATGAATTCCGTTGCGGACAATCCCATCTTTTCGACGGATGACAAAGCATATTTAGCGGGGGGAAATTTTCACGGGGAACCCATTGCACTGGTTATGGACATGCTCTCCGCCATCATCACGGATCTGGGGAATCTCAGTGAACGTCGAACGAATCGGTTGCTCAATCCCAATCTTAGGAGTGATCTACCCCCTTTTCTGGTTAAGGAAGCTGGACTTGATTCCGGACTAATGATTGCCCAATATACGCAAGCCGCTCTGGTGTCGGAAAACAAGATACTTGCGAGCCCTGCAATCGTAGATTCGATTCCCGTATCGGGGGATCAGGAAGACCACGTCAGCATGGGAACGATTGGTGCGCGTCACTGCAGGGAGATCATCCAAAATACGCAGAAGGTGGTGGCTATTGAACTGTTGTGTGGGTGCCAAGCGCTGGATTTTCGTCGACCATTGCGCGCGGGGAAAGGGGGAGAAGCCGCTTATGCAATGGTGCGGAAAGTTTCCCCTTTCATTGCAGAAGACCGAATTTTTCTCTACGACATTGAAAAAGCAGTAGCTCTAATTGAGACGAATGTCCTTCTGGATGCCGTGGAGAAGGAAGTGGGGAGGCTCGAATGAATGCCGACATCGGTTTCGTGCAATTCAATCCAGCGTTGGGAGATCCCGAATCCAACTTGAAACAGTTTTCAAAACTCTTGAGGAACGCCCCGCGTGCGGACCTATTTGTTGGACCCGAACTCTCACTCACAGGTTACGCTTTCAAGAACCAAAAGGAACTTGAAGAAGCCTATGAAAAACAAGAAGGAAGTGGGTGGCTTTCGTTTCTAAAAAATAAATCACGAAAAATGGATACTGCGTTGTGCATTGGCTTTGTTGAAAAGAAAAAGAAGGCATTTTTCAACAGTGCCATTTTTCTTACCCCGGAAGGAAAGTCATTCGTTTATCGAAAAATGCATTTGTTCTTTCAAGAGCCTCGTTTATTCCAACCGGGAGATGTTCCCCCATTGCTTGTAAACTGGCGGGGAGTACGGTATGGGATTGGCATTTGTTTGGACTACCTTTTCCCAGAGTATTGGCGTGCGCTTGCCGAGCGTGGAGCCGATGTCTTTTGTCTCCCAGCTAATTTGGTTACGGATAATGGTCAACCGTTGATGAATGCCCGTTCGCGTGAGAACAGGGTCTTCAGCGTAGTCTGCAATAGGTGGGGAACCGAAAGAGGGATTGCGTTTTGTGGAAACAGTCAGATCATTTCACCTCGTGGGGAGGTAATGGCCCAGTGCTCTAAACAGGACTGCGTCAAAACGGTTAAAATTGACGTTGAAGATGCTCGAAACAAGTTTTTGCTCCAAAAAAAGGGAGTGGGGTACAATCACGTGCTGAACAGCCGCCGACCCACATACTATCGGTGATGGTATGAAAGTGGCTGCCTTTATTGCAAATCAGTTAGCGCGCACGCGCACACCCGTCTTCTTTTATCCGGGCATCAATTTAGCTTCCCTAGATGTAGCGTTGGAAAAGGCGGGAGCGAGAACTATCGTACTGGCAAGTGAAAACGCGATTCCCCATGCCTGTAGCGGTTTTTTTCAAGCCACCGGCAAGGTGGGGGTTGGAATCGTGGGAAGTGGTCCTGCCGCTACTAACCTCTTAACGGGGTTGGCAACGGCTTCGGCGGACAAAATACCCCTCATTGCTATCAACGTAACCATCCCTTTGTGTGAGGTAGGTACGGGTGCCTTTCAAGACCTTGATATGACTGCCACCGTTAAACCTCTTTTAGGGGAAAGCGTTTACTGCCGTGAAGGGAAAGAACTATATGGACGTTTCAGGCAGGCATTGCATAGTTCTCATTCGAGTACCAAAGGACCCACTTTTATTGGAACTTCGCCCGATGCATTGGAAGATGATATTGGAGAGCCATCCTTTTTCATTCCTTCGATCGAGACTTTTCAGCCTAAAGTAATCACTACCACCCCGTCCAAAAATTCATTTTCCCGTCTCGAACAGTCGCTTCAGGTTTGTGAAGACTTGTTTGATTTTTTCGTTGTGGGCAATGGCTTGAACAAATACGAGGTGCTTCGATCATTGCCTGGAAAACGTTTCATTTCGAGCGATCGATTTGGGTGCATGGGTTTTGGATTGCCTGCTGCCATCGGGGTCAGTGTGGGCTTGAACCGGTCTGTCATTCTCTTCATTGGAGATGGAGACTTGATTATGAGTATTTCAGAACTAGCTACTCTTTTGCGATATAACATTCCTGTAAAAATAGTGCTACTAAACAACCACAACTTTTTTGCGGGGCTAAATCAAATAAGAGAAAAGAATGGGTTGCGTGTCCCATGTTTTGAAAACCCTTCTTTCCAAGAACTTTCCAACGCGTTCGGGTTGAAATATTTTTATGCGAGAGACACCGATATTCGCACGTGTTTGAGTGAGGCACTGTCTTTTTCGGGTCCTGCGTTGATTGAGGTTCCATGTACTATTACCATTCAATCCTCTGAAATAAAAGCGATTCGAAACTTCATACTTCAGAACACACTCGTTGGCATCCAGTCGCATATCGGTAGAAAAGAGGCGGTCTACGCACGTGTGGGAGGGGAATCAAGTCCGCTTCCCACCATTGAACAAGAGGTGTCATTGTGAACTCTTTAAAGGAGGGTTTTAATTCCCTTTTCCTGTTTGAGTTAAGTATGAGTAAACTGAACACGCAACCTGTGAAAGGCATGCGCGACATTATAGGAAAGCAGGCTCGGCTCAAGCGAAAAATAGAGCGTGTCATTTCAGACTGCGCTGCCTCCTATGGGTTTGAACCCATGCAGGTGCCTGTGCTTGAGCATCTCGAAACTCTTACCATCAAAGGGGGTGGAGGAGGGGAGGCGGCGAAAGAGCTCTACACCTTAGAAGACCAATCCGGGAGAAAGCTTGGGATGCGGTTCGAATTCACCACCAGCCTCGCGCGGGTGATTGCGGGAAACCCCGATTTACCCAAACCCATCAAAACACTCAACATGGGAACGGTGTATCGGTATGACAACCCCCAAGCGTTGCGTTATCGAGAATTCACGCAAGGGGATTGTGACATTATTGGGGTGCGCTCCCCTCGCGCGGATGCGGAATGCATTTCCTTCGCCATTGACGTGATGAAAACCCTTGGGTTTGATTCTTTTTACGTGCGCGTGAACGACCGACGTTTAGTAAATGCACTTTTAACGCTCGGAAAAATCCTCCCCCAAAAAGCCAAGGATGCCATGCGCATATTGGATAAGCTGGACAAAATAGGGAAAGAAGGAGTCAAGAGCGAACTGGAAAAACAATCCCTTCCCACCAACGTACTGACACTCCTTGAGGATTCATTGTCCCAGCTCAAAAAGAAATTGCAAAAAGAAAATTTGGATTTGAGTGGGGTGGAGGCACTAGAAACCATTATGGGTATTCTGGAGGCGCAGAAAAAATTAAAGTATTTAAAATTCGACCCCAGTTTGGTGAGGGGATTGGAATACTACACGGGTCCCGTGTTTGAAGTCTTTGCCGGTGCCACGGTCTCCGTAGGGGGAGGGGGGCGGTACGACAACCTCATTCGCTCTCTTGGGGGTCCGGATTTGCCGGCGGTAGGAATATCCTTTGGAGTAGACCGCCTGCTCGAATTGCTGGGTGAAAAATGGAATGATGGGGGGTTGGACGTCTATGTCATTCCCATCGGAAAGACTTTTTTGGAGGCCCAATTGCTCATCAGCCAACTCCGTGAGAGTGGGTTGCGCGTGGAAATCGATTTGATGGAGCGAAACATTGGCAAAAACATGCAGGTGGCGGATGCAAAACAAGTTCCGTTAGTATTATTTTTGGGGGAAGACGAGCTGAAACAAAATAGCGTCAAAGCCCGTGATATGGTGAGTGGTCAAGAGAAAGTCCTCAAACTCGCCCCCCTCAAAACCCTACTCGAGGAAATTAACTCCATTTTAGGGAAGAAAAGCGAGAAAGGAAATTAAGTCCTCTGCCTTCGGGGTCTTTTGGTTTTTTCCCGTGGGGATTTGGAGAATTTGGCAACGGTGCGTCGAGATGAGCGTCCATCCCCGTATTTTGTTTTGAATTTTCCTGCGTACTCTTTATCAAGAATCCAAGCTATCACCTGGGCAGAAAGAACTCCGCCATTATCCTTTGTTTTATGTTTGATCCGTATACGTCGGATAGCCTCCGTGAGAACGATCCGATTATACTGTGAGCCCGGAGTCAAAAAAACACTTTTGATGGGACGTCGCCCCCGGTAAAGCCGGACGGAATTCATGATTCGATTAATGGTACTCAAGTGCAATCCGACTTCGATGGCAATGTCTCTCTGATTGAGTGGCAGAATATCCATTACATCCCCTGATGCCACGAATGCTCTCTGTGTATTCAGCACATGATTTAACACTCTTCGCTTGGTCTCAAGGGTCCTTCGGATAAATGTATAAACCTGTTCCACTCTTTTTCGAGCCTTCGCATCGGTTTCTTTTTCCATTAGAGCTTGAGCAGTACGTTCAAACCCCCGACCATACCCCACTACCTCAAACCGATCCCCAACCTGCTGAATTGAAACAGGTTCTTGGGGCACAAAAACATCCGCAGTTGTTACTTTACTATCCGCCATCCGATCTAACGGCTGGGCCAGTCCCTGCGCCTTTTTGTGCATGGCCACCAGAAGGGCTGCCCACGTTTTTCTCCCCTTGGGGGGTTGGACTGCTTGATGCTCAGCATATTGTTGGAGGAAACGCGATAACTCCTCTTCGGAAGAAACAACGAGGGCCGCAAACAATCCTCTATGAGGCAGAGACAGGTGAAGACCCTGAACTAACTCCATCTTTGCTCTCATTCTTCAATCTAGCAATTTTGCATATTTATTCACCGCCCATTGGGGCGCATTTTAAAGGCTTTCCTGGGCGAATTTTGGAGTAACAGGTCTACTGCGGGATTGTCAAATCCCGCGAGGTAGTCCCTCGGTGTAGCTGGCCGCTAACCTGCGGCCACGCGGAAGTTTGGGTACCAATTTAACCGAATTGGTACCCATACGTTTGATCAACCTGACTCAAAGGTTGCCTCTGTAGCTCAGTGGTTAGAGCGCCACATTGGTAATGTGGAGGTCGCGAGTTCAACTCTCGCCAGAGGCTTTCCAAATCAATAAATAGCCACTCCTAGTGGTGTTTCGGAGAATCCAATGGTTTCTACCCGTCGCGTAAACGCATCTTACTCCAAAAAATTGAATCCAATGACTGCCTTCATTCAGGGGTATTGGAATCATTACGTCCAAACGGAAGATACGTCTAAATCGTTGACGATTTTTTGCCATAAGAATACCTCTTCGTTTCAGAGCACTTTTCTCAAACGTATTGGTTCTGACGTAAACTTTGGCTGGCTGGTTAAACCATCCACCAAGTCCAAGTTGATGGATAAGTTCATTCAATATCTTTCAAAAATCAAAGGAACCCCCATTTTCCTGTTCAAAGATACGTATGAGTTGATGGAAGATTATCAAAAAAAGAATGGAAAGGGATTTGGCATTTTGGTTAATCGCGAGTTTATTTGTCGGAACGGTAAAGAGAGCGATTACTTTCTTCTTATTGGTATTTTTTACACGGCACTCGCACAATCCAAGAGTTTACCAAGATTTCTCACAGCTTACAAGCGAGCTATCTCCAACCTTATCCAAAAAGATTCACACTTTGAAGAAGTTTCAAAACAAATCCACGACTACGTTTTAGCGCGAAAGATGGAAGAAAAAATCGTCTGGGTTGATATCGGATTCCAATTCACATTCTCGCTTTTCTGTTGGGCATCCATTGAGATTCACGGTAAAGGAAAAGTAAAGCAAGACTTCCAAAGTTTTACCACTTATCCTTGGCTGCAAAAACTGTTTGCTAATCACTATTTTTCCGAAATCTTGGATGCTAGCTTCTTTGCCGAACTTTCAGGAAAAGCTGCTTTTGAAAAAGCGATATTGGGCAAATCAGCAGGTGCAATGGTTGGTTTTGCCATTGGGGATGCGCTGGGTTATCCTATAGCAGGCATTGACAAACGTGATGTTAGCAGATTTGTGAAAATCCCTATTGTTGGATTTGCCTCGAATGTTCAACATCCGTATTTTTCTCATTTGACCTTTGGGCAGTATACGGACAACACCACGATGCTTCAGCTTTCGGCAAACAACCTTATCCAAAATAGTGGATTCGAAATAAATTCCTATGTTCAAAGTTTGAAAAAATGGGGAAAAGTAATCCTCAAGGACGAAAAGCGACAGCGATGGGTGGGTCCAACTGCGTTGACCGCCATAAAGAAACTACTTCAGGGATATCCTTACAAAACTTCAGGCTCTCAAACCACTGAGTCCTGCTCGGCCACCTATCGGGTAATTCCACTTGGTTTGTTCTATCCTCCTTTTAGTCCAAGTTCAAATAATTTGGCAAAATATGCTGAACAATATGCAATGATAACCCATAATTCTTCTATTTCCAAAACGGGAGCTGTTCTCACTGCGTTAATCATTGGAGACTTGTTAATTGGAGTTCCTCCGCAAGTGGCTATCGAAGGAGCTCTTCGTAGTGTCCAATGGGATAAGAAAAATAAGACCCTTTTCCATCGCATTCACCAAGCCTTACAGCACTCTCATAGTTGGTCCGATAAAAAAGCCCGTACCTATTTTGGAACAGGCTCACCAATCTATCAGACCTTGCCCTTGGCACTCTTTTTTGTGCTCAAGTATCCAACCAGTTTTGAAAAGGCCGTTTTGGCAGCAGCTAACTCATTTCGAGACGACACCACCCAAGAAAAGAAGCGTCTCAGAGGACTAAGTTGGGAGGAACAGCTTTTGGCTGCCAGGGGGGGAAACGCAGACGGAATTGCAAGTCTAACGGGAGCGTTTATTGGCGCTCACCTGGGGTTGAAAGCAATTCCCCCCAAGCTCCGAAAAGTAGAGGGATTCAAGGAGCTGCGCGAGTTGGGTTTGGTGGTTATCAAATCGGCCAACCAATGACAGGGACTTTCACCTTGGAGTTCGGGTAGCGGGAGCAAAAATAAATAGCAGATATGCATTGTAGCCTTATCAAAGAGTTTCAACAGTGGGGAGTAGAATTAGGCGGTCCAAAGCTTGCCAAGGGCTCTTCTTCTTTAACTCTACTATTGAGGGAAAATAATGATATATCTTGGCGCAGATAAGCATGGATTTCAAGTCATGAGGTGGGTAGAAAAATTTCTAAAAAAGGGTGGAATTCCATTTTCCAACGTAGGGGTCCAAACCCGAAAGGAAGATATGGCCTTGGAGGAACTGATTCCAAAGGTGGTATCCAAAGTCAAGAAAAGCAAGGTGAATAAGGCCATCCTCGTATGCGGAACTGGAATTGGAGTTCAAGTTGGAGCCAATAAATTCAAAGGAATTCGTGCCTGTTTGGCGGTGGATGAAAAGATTGCGGAATGGGCAGTGGTTTATGACAATTGCAATATAGTGTGCCTTGCAGGTTGGAAGTCCAACCAAAAACAAGTCAACAAAATTTTGGATGCGTGGTTCAACGCCAAATATGACGGCAGCAAGAAGCGCCTGAAAATGCTCCAAACGTTCGAGACCTGGAGATGAATACAATGAAAGCCGTCTTTTTCTCCAAGCCAGGTGGAATAGGGGTTTTGAAGTATGGGCATTTTCCCACTCCTAAACCCAAACATGGAGAAGCGCTGATTCGGGTGAAAGCATGTGGAATGAATCATTTGGACATTTGGCTTCGAAAGGAACGAATGGGGGAGCCCATGCCCCACATTCTGGGTTCGGATGTCGCGGGAATAGTGGAAAAGATAAATGGGAAAAGCCTCTTCAAAAAAGGAGATGAGGTGGTGGTTAACCCCTCCATTTCCTGCGGAAAATGCGAACGCTGCCAAAAAGGAAGGGATTGCGAGCGTGTCCTTATTTTCGGGGCCAAAACACAAGGAGGGTATGCGGAATATACGTGCGTGCCCATTGTGCAACTTTATCCTAAACCCTCAACCCTTTCGTGGGTCGAGACTGCTGCTTTTCCATTGACCTATTTGACCGCGTGGCACATGCTTCGCACACGTGCCAATCTCCAGAAAGGAGAAACCGTATTTATTTGGGGAGCAAGCGGGGGATTGGGAATGGCTGCCATTCAAATTGCCAAACACTTGGGAGGGAAGGTTATTGCGGCGGTGCGCTCGAAAGGGGTGGTTTTCAGTGTCAAAAAAGCAGGCGCTGATGAAGCAGTGGTTCATTCCAAAGGGAAAGTGGAAGAAAAAGTAAAAGCACTGACCAACGGAAAGGGAGTGGACGTAGTGTTTGAGAGCGTGGGAACTCAAACCTGGGAATTCTCTCTTGCTATGCTGAAGTCCCATGGAAGAGTCGTTATCGCCGGAACTACGAGCGGGGATATAGGAAAGCAGGATTTGAGCCAAGTTTATGTCAAACAGCTCTCCATTTTGGGGTGTAGGATGGGGTACCGGAGGGAATTCGAAGAAATACTGGGGCTAATCAACAAAGGAACCTTAAAACCCGTCATCGATTCCACTTTCCCCCTTTCCCACGCCAAAGAAGCCCACCAAAAAATGGAAAAGGGCGGGTTGAAAGGAAAAATCGTTCTCAAAATTTCTTGAATATCCATTCTTCGTTCATCGTGGAATTTTTTTCCACACTATTTTTCCTAAATTTTTTCCTAGCCCAAAAATTCTCCCAAACGGGCGCACGCTTAAATACTTCAATCATTAAATCCAATTACGGAAATCATTCAACTTTTTTGAATGATTTTCGGCTACAAAAAAGGTGAAAACAGTAATGGCTGCTAAGCGAGCAAAGGCCTCTAAGGCCAAACGAAAGAAGCGATGATTTCGCTTTCTTAAAGATGAATAATCAACCCCAAAAAGGAGGAATGGAAAAAATGGCTGCTAAAAAAGCTGCTGCCCGAAGAAGATCGACGGCACGACGTTCTGCACCCCGCCGCGCTGCGCGCTAAGGGTGATATCCTCCCAATAACTATTTTTTTCCCGGTTTCATCATAAGTGAGACCGGGGTTCTTCTTTTTCGGTTACTGTTTTCGACGTCTGAATACTTTTCTCGTTCTGGGCGAAAAGGGGGGGGTGGGGGTGGCCAGCGGGAGGTTTTCCACGCATTTCGATAGACTGCGGTTTTGATTTGCCCAACCCAGTACGCTTTATCTAATGCGACCGGGAATACCGCCGGTCTGTAGGACCGGCGGATGAAAGGTCGCCGGTCTTGTTTTAGTTCTTGGACGTTTTTTGGGATTCCT
>JAGVNS010000064.1 GCA_020053155.1 Nitrososphaerota archaeon | reverse complement strand
CGCTTGGAAGAGACCACATCAAGACCACCTCGAACCGATTATTCAAGGCGGTAGAACTATATAAAAGTTCCTAAATTAAAGAGATTTACTATAAGAGGATGGCTAAAATGGCAATTCCACTTAGAATGATTGTTGTTACATCGAATCCAAATAGTATCATGATTTCACCTTCAGGTTGAGAAATAATCTTTTTCTTTGATATTTCGGGGCTTTACTTCAACAGTAAAATATGCGATCATTTGTTTGATGGCCTCTTGCTTTGTTTTCAGCTTATTAATCGCTTTATAGACTTCGACAGTCATGCCTTCTTCACTCGTTAGGTCTAACAGAATTTTGGCCAAAGTTTCACCATATTACTTCTTATAACCTAAAGTAATATAAATCCTATTGTTCATAGATAGATTGGTGTACTAATGAGAAATCATTTTAGCGACTGGATCTACGGACTATTATGAGCACGATGTTCTGAATTTTTTGCGGAAGCCCCAGGATCGCTTTTTCGACTGATTTATAGTGGGTGATCCCAATATTGGCGCGTTTTATACTATTTAATATGTCTACATATTCGATAGTATAATGCGCTATGCTTTTATACTGGTTTGGGGCAATGGTAGTCATGGATAAGTCTATCTTGCGGGCGGTCGTGACGGATCAACGAGCCTTTATTCGTACGGAAAAAAAGGAGGTTCCGCGTGAAATAGTCCAGCGTCTTTCCCTGGTTTCTCCCTCTATAGCGCATTTGATTAAGGGGGTGAGGCGGTGTGGGAAGAGCACGGCGTGTCGGCAGTTCGTCGAAAAAGAGTTTGGGGACGATTTTTGGTTCGTGAATTTTGACGACGAACGCTTAGCGCGATTCGAGATCGACGATTTTCAAAAACTGGTGGAAGTCCTAAACGAAGAATTTGGTCCCAAAAAAGCGTTCTTCTTGGACGAAATCCAAAACGTTCCCAAATGGGAATTGTTCATTAACCGAATACTGCGGGAAGGATTCTTTGTCCTTATTACCGGGTCCAATGCTGACCTTCTCAGCCGTGAAATGGGAACCCACCTTACAGGACGGCACATCGACTTTGAATTGTATCCCTTTTCATTTCGAGAATACTTATTAGCCAAAGGGAAAACAATCGAAGCCCCCCCTTGGAATACGGAAAAACAGTCTCAACTCCGAAAGGAATTCGCGCATTATCTCTATGAAGGGGGGATGCCTGAGCGGGTGATGACCCAAAATCCTCAAAGCATTTTGGACATCCCCAGCGATGTGATCCAAAAGGACATTGTGAAACGATATAGCATACGGAAACCGGGCGAACTGAAGAATGTGGTCCAATTTCTTATTGCCAATGCGGGAAATGAAATCACGTATCCCCAATTGGCGGTTGGGGCTAACCTAAAAAGCCCTCTCACGGCCCAAAAATTTACCCAATATGCGGAAGAAACCTATCTTATTTTTCTGGTTAATCGGTTTGAACCCAAACTAAAAATGCGGGAAAAAAACCCTAAAAAAGTGTATTGCATCGACAATGGTTTGGCGTACCTCATGAACCCCTCCTTGAGTGAAAATAAGGGGAGACTCTTGGAGAACCTTGTGGCCGTGGAACTAAAGAGGAAACAGAAAAAAATATTCTATTATGTGAACAAAAATCGAACGAAAACCGATTTTGTTGTTCAGGAAGATCAGAAAATACGCCAAGCGATTCAAGTCTGTTATGATCCATCAAACCCCAAGACCACCGAGCGGGAAGAAAAGGCCCTTCTCCAAACGCTGCAAGAATTAAAACTAAAAAAAGGAATCATTCTAACCAACGATGTCGAAAACGAAAAAACTATCCAAGGAAAAACCATTGCCTATGTCCCCGTATGGAAATGGCTTCTTTCAAATAATAAGGGAGAATGATCCCAATGGAAACGTTTAACGGAATGGTGCGAAAAATAAGTGAGAATGGAAAAAGAGTCCTCGTGGCCCGAAACCACGGCGTATGGGAAATTGATAATACGATTCCCGACCTCCGCATCGGGGAAAAAGTAGTGTGCAACCAGATGCAAACCATTCAACGGCTTTCCTCTCCAGCTGACTCACCGCGAAAAGGGAAGCAGAATTATCAAGTCCAAACCTCTTTTCTATAACTATAAAGGTTGAACGAATTAGGGACTCTTTTCTAGCGCCGGAATCCCACCGAGGGCTCTCGAGTAACCCATTCAAGTCAATTTGGTTGGTCTCCTTTCGCGAATTGTTTGATATCAGTTATCAGTATCGTTTCGTCGCAGGTTTTACTCAAATGAAATGATTTGGTGTTTGGAAAAGCAATGTTGACAACTTTCTTTCCAAGCGTTTGGACTTCCTCTATGGCCGGAACAAAATCAGCGTCATTCGATACGAGTATCGCTTTATCAAACTTGTTTTCGAACGCATTTTTCATTAAATCAACCACTAGCTTAACATCAACCCCTTTTTCGACTTTGTGGTTGTTTTCCCTTTTTTCGAGGCGTCCAAGGAATATTTTCAACCTTTTCACTTTAGCCAAATTTGCCAGAAATTTTTGTTGGGACTGATAAGCTGCGGGATCATCTTTTTGGTGCACGGGAGCCGTGTAATAAAAGATGGT
>JAGVNS010000144.1 GCA_020053155.1 Nitrososphaerota archaeon | reverse complement strand
CTCCCCCCGAACGGAAATTATCGCGATGTGGACCTCCAAATCCCCCCCGCATAGTATTTCGCGGGCGAAAGTCCCGGCTTCCCCTGTTTTGGAAGTGGCTGTCCCTTCCTCCGCGTGAAAAGCCTCGGCCCATTCCCCCACCGAATCCCTGGTCATCTGCTCCAAAGGATTCTTCGTTGCTCGGTCCGTTTGTTCCCGGAATTCCCTGCCCTGTTTTGGCTGCCAAAAAACACTGAATGTCATGCGTCAAATTCTCGGCGTGCGAATATTCTTCCACCCGCAGGATGGCTTCTCGTGCCAGGGGGGCGTTTCCCCCGTTCACCCAAATCAAGCCGTTCCTTCCCACCATTACCGTTGAACCGGTTCCATTCTTGATGGCGTTCAGCATAGATGCATTCTTTCCGATGATGCGGGGAATTTTAACGGCCGTCACGGAAACAATTTCTCCCTCAAGCAACGGGCGGACCATTCCAATGTCTGCTTCATTCATTTCATTTACCTTAACGACTTTGGCAGAAACAACCGAACCCACTTTTAGGGGTTCGCGCAAATCCTGCTTGCTGACGAAACTCGAATAAAACGAGTTTATTTCCACATCGTATCCCGCGAATTTTTCGTTCTTAACCACGCCAATAATGACGTCGTTTTCCACGGGAAGGTATCTCCCTCTCAACGGAACAACGGCAATGCGGTCATCGCTCTCATTCCTAACTCCAAAACAATCGGAGAAAATGTTTTCTCCCACCGCAAACGTGTGCGATCCCAACTGTTTGCCTTCGGTGCTCAACAATTCTCCGGGCACCACTACTTCTTTACTCATCGTTTCATCACTCCTTTTTCTCTAAACGTTGTGCATGTTAGGGCAGGGGTTTCTCCAACAGTTTGGTTGTGACTTGTCCATGCGACAAGTGGTTGAGCTTCTCAAATAGCTCCTGCTTCATCCCGCCAGGCAGCTCAATAACGGCAATTAAACTCCCATCGTTCTGCCATTCCTGCTTTCTGACCTCAAATCCATGCAAAAGGTTTAAGGCAGGAGAGGCAAACTGGGGGGGAACCTTGATGGCAATTTGGAGTTTATCCATGGATATCGGCAATAGCCGGCGAAGCGCGGGGAGGATTTCGTTCACTTGCGTATTCACGTCCTTGAACTCATCTACTTGCACTTTCAACTCGTTCAATGCGGTTTCAATGCGGAGAGGGGGGTGCGGGGCCTGCGTTTGAGGGTTTATAGCATTGCGGGAAATAAAATCAACAATGACCTTTCTCTTTTCCTCACGCAGCGCCCTGCGCTGTTCCGTAGTAAGGTGGACTTCTCCCTCTTTCACTATTTTTTGAGCGATTTCCCTCACGTCATTGGTTCCAAATGTTTTTTCCACCAAACTCGCGGATTGCTCTTCTCCTTTCTTAGCATCGGAATAAATTTCGTCACTGGCAAGAAGGTCCCCTATGCTCACGGAGTGTCCGCGCTTAAGCTTCAACGCTAAATCCGGGTCCACTAACAGCTCGAAATGATTTCCATCCTTAGTATAGCGGGCAATGATTGCCTCTTCCAATTTGACCATATGATTCATCTCAACCCGCTTTCGTAAGCGGGTCTTATCCATTTTTTTGGTTTTTTTCACTCGGATGTACGGTTTTCTTTCTGTTTTGATTCGGCAGAGGAAGAGGCATTCGTACTGCCTGACTTCCCTCCCAGAATGGCTTTCAAATCATTCTTGTCCATGCGCGTGAACGGCTTTTCTTTGTCGATGTAGCCAAAGTCCACGCGGTCCAAACTCAACTTTTGATTTTTGGGAAGACCCTGTTCCAATGCATTAAACACCAGCTTAACCGCCTGTTCGCGGGAAACGGTGGTTTGATAGTTCTTCTCAAAAAAATCCATGGCCTCTTTTCGGCCTTGACCCACGGCAACGGCCAAATATTCAGCCAGTGCACCCGAGGGTTCGGTCTCGAACAATCGCGGACCGGTCTCATCCATTCCCCCAATAATAAAAGAAACTCCAAACGGGCGCATCCCCCCATATTGGGTGACCACCTGCATGTTTCCAGAAATGTCTTTGGCAAGTGTTTCAACGTGAATAGGCTCATCATAATACATTATGTTTTCCTGCGCCTTGAATCGTGCCCCCTGAATGAGCCTGCGTGCGTCCCCCACTAACCCCGCGGAGACCGCTCCGATGTGGTCGTCAATCTTGAACAATTTTTCAATGGAATCGGGAAGCATGAGTTTGCTCGTGACGTTCTTGTCCGCCCCGAAAACAACCCCTCCTTTGTATACGCAGGCCGCTCCCGTCGTTCCCTGCTGGACGATTTTGGAGGCATATTCAACTTGGTATAATCGCCCATCCGGGCTGAACATGGTGGCGGAACGATCGTATGCTGCTGATTTGGCTGAACCGGGATACATGAAGAATCACTCCATTTTACACTAACCCAAAACCCATTTTCCTAATTGGTAACCATGGGAGAAAGGCGCATTTACTTTAAAAAGGAGGGCGTGGGTCCTGACGCTAAACACCACTTATGCCCGCTCTAGGCTTGGCCGAAGGGTTTTGATGGTGCCGCTCGTTTGGAGAGTCCGAACACTCGCTTTTTTGCCCTGAAACACTCGAAACGCAAGCAGGGCGGTAATCATCGCCCCTTTGGATGTGTGGGCGCAACGCAATACCCCTTTGCTATTTTGGGGATTATAGGCAATCATTCGGACGCGATGCAATGGCAAGCCTAACACTCCAAAGCAATGAAACATGTGCCTTTTGAGTTCGGTTTCAATTTCATTTTTGGGAATGCTTTTGGTGTTTTCAACTGAAACCTGAAACAAAATATACCTTTTTTTCCCCCGCACGGATAGAGGAATGGTGGAGAGGTGCTGCTTTTTCTGCATGACCATGCGCTCAACCCTCACTTGGGGAATTTATTTCCAGCGCTTTGGGTTTTGAATAAACCCCTAAAAAAGAGGATAGGGCTTCCTTTTCCTCTAAGGTTGGAATTTCATTTTCATCTTTTGCAAAGCTCGCCAAAAGAACGGGAATTTTCCATTTTACTAACAAGCGAATCATCTTCAAATATTCTTCCAAAATCCTGGTTTTATTGTTGGCCACTGTTTCTTTCCATTCTAAAATAGAAAAAACAACGGTTTTGGTTCCATCCTCTTTTGCTTTCCCCATCCATCCAACATCAATAATAGGCTTATCTGAAAACGGCACATGAACAAATTTTACATTGGGGTGCTTGAACACGTCAAATGCATTTTGCAATGAGTGAACGGACACCATGCACGGAATTTTTTGTGAAGCCGCGCGTTGAATTTCCGTTCGGTCCAGCAAAGGTAAAAATAATATTGGAAAATGATTTTGAAAAGAGTACTTTTCTTTTTCGGAAAGATTAGCTAAAATGTATCCGCACGTTTCATTGGAACGCGAGAGGGCAGATGGGTAGAGGATGTCGAAAATAGTTGGTTGCATCTCAAAATGTGGATAGTATAGTATTTAATACGAAAACAAAATGCTATTTTTCTGTCGTCGCACGGACCAGAAGGTGTCGCATCTGGGGGTTTTGCTTCAATATTTTTCCGACCTTAACCGATATTTGTCGAGCACGTTCAAGGGATATTTTATATTTAGCTGCAGGAACCTGGAGTGCCGCTCCACCCAGAACCATCATTTTGTAAATGTCCCAATCCCGCGGGGACAACAAAGTTAGTGCGGCAGCATCTATTGTTTTCATTGCGTCGGATGATTCAAGCTCATTGATACCAGCCCGCCCCCATTTCCCCTCAATTTCTTCTTGTATTGAAGAAAAGCCTTCTTTACTTCCAGACAATGATTTGATCCTTAATTCACCGCCATGTTTTGCGCTTTTTATTGAGCGCCGCAAACGCGTAACAATAGATCTAATCTTATAACTCAAAAAAGTCGAAAGTTTATGTTTTCCGTCGTATTGATCCATCACTTGGAGTAGTTCGGTGTTTACATGCTGCAATAAATCCTCAGCGCCTATTCTACGGAGCAAATCTCTTCCATATCTTTTACAAAAATAGTAAAGAAGGCCTTGATTTTCCGTTAAAAGTCCTGAAAGTCTTTTGTCTAAATGAAGACCCGACTTTTTTGAATGATGACCTTTCGTAGACGCAGCAACAACTGCCAAAATCTTTTTCACTTGTACCGGATTGGTTGTTGGAAAGACCTCCGTTACCCATTGTGCAATTTCAATAGGTTGGCGAAAATGAGCAGGGAGACGTTCTCCATACGTGCTAGCAAGCGTATGACCAATTTTTGCGGGAGATAATCCTTTTTGGCGCATATCCCCAATCAAGCGAATCAATTCACTCGGAACAAAGGCAGGGTGAACGGGCTGAACGACTAATGTTCCCATTCGCAAAGTAGGGTCTTCATTTCTAGTTCTGACCGATTGAACGGGATGACCTGCTTTCCCGATTTCAGGATGGGCGGATGCCTGAAGCCGTCTCAACCGATAACCTTCGACTGTTTTCACCCACATCGTTTCTGGAGGAGGGGAATGTAAACGAGTAATGTCAACATGGGACAATTGTTTTGGGCGGAAAGTTGGCTTTGTGACAACCCCCTTAGGCCCGACTGCAAAGGTTGACCTTTTCGACACGAGCTCAAAATTTTTCCCTTTAGGAATCCACACATACCCTTTTGGCGGAGCAAAAGCGGGTTTTCGGTTTCCTTTTGGTAAGCGCACACCCGAACGCGAAGTACGACTTGAGCGACGCATTGGGATAGGAAGGACAAAAGAGGTATTTAATTATCGAGGATGCGTGATGAGGGGCAAAAATTATTTTCCTTTCCTCTGGTGCGCGCGCAAGCTGGGTCGAATCTTTTCGGTTCCGCGGGCACCGGCGGGGTTTCCCAATCCCCTGTTTTTTTGCCCCGCACTTGTTTTTCCACGAAAGACACGACCGGTGTGCTGGGGTTGGGCAATCCACTTCAACGTCTTGTCGGCCAATATGGAGGGGCTGTGCGGGTCCACTAAAATGACTTCATAATAGTGATTCTTTCCATCCACCCCAACTTTGTAACTGTTCAATACTTCCATGTTGGGAAAACGATTTTGCGCGCGCTCTTCGGCCATTACTTGAATGCCTTTTTTCCGGGTCATGGAATGAATACCCATGCGCTTGGGCTTGCGGGCACGGCGGGGGCGGATGAACAACCCTCCCCCCCTGCGTATGCGTACACGCGCAATGGTTATTCCGGGCTTGGCTTTGTATCCCAACGTCCGAGCCCGTGCCACGTTGAAGGGTTTCTCTACTTTCATCACGGCTTCGGGAGCGCGGCGGTATTCCATCATGCGGCTGCGAAACAGCAACCCATAATCGTATGCGTCTCCACTGGCAGGGGTCCGTGCCCACTCTTCCTGCATGGTTTCTTGCACACGTTTCGTAAAGGTCATGGGAATCACGTATTATTGGGTTATACATTAAAACGCCCGGGAAACGCTTTTAAAATGACCTTTTTCCCTGCAATTTTTGATACGGCAAAATGCGGTCGAATGGCACCCATCGCAATATCAGACCAAATCGACCGTGAATTTTTTCTCCCCGCTATCAGTGGTATTCCCATACACGTCGGAGGCAATGGCATAATACGTATACAATCCCCCCACCAGATTGGGAACGGAGACCTGGCACTGTGAAATCTTCACTTTTTGAGGACAGGTTTTTTTGAGTTCTCCATTCACGTATATCTCCACTTTCTCCAGCCCAGAAATGTCTTCCACCGAGGCCGTGATGCTCACGCTCTGCCCGGCTTTAGGCTTGGCGGGGGAAAAGAAAACCACTACTTTGGGTCCTAACGTATCCCCGGTCTGGACGGACGATTCAACCGTCACGGAGTACAATCCATCCACATGCTGGGTGGTTTGACCATTTTCACTCGCGAAGCGCACGACACGGTATTCCAATTCTCCGGAAGAAACGTTTTCCGTGGCGAGGGAGCATGGAGAGCTGGAGCAGGATTGGGTTTCCCAATTGCCGAATTGACGGATTCCTATTTCAAACGAAAAATCATTCTCCCACCCCGCATACGCATACTCTGGGTTGAGCGCAGCTGTAACCGTTACATCATTCCCTGCCTCCGGGGCTTCGGGAGAAATAGAAACCACAAAAATGGAATCGGGAAGCGTCACGTCGTTTGGGACAGGCAAATCGGGAAGAGGGGGAGAAGGTTGATTGGCTGCTTCATCCATGCTTGGACTGTCCGCAACGGGAGCAGGAGCAGGCCCCATCACTACCGCCACGATTCCTACTAACACCACAAGGGCCACCACCCACGCCACGACGGGAATACCTCCTCCCGCGGCTTTTCCACTCGTGCTTGTTTTCGTTTCGGTTTTTTTGCTGGACTCGCTCATAAGAAAAGAAAAAACCAGGAGTATTTAATCCAATCTCCCATTCCCAAAACGGCTTTTTAACCTTCTGGATGCCAACAATGTGCATGCGCTGCGACCGCTGCACAAATGAAGCCATTGCCCATTTGCCCCATGGACCACACCTATTCTGCACCTCCCATTTCAACTATTTTTTTGAGCACCGCGTACGGACCATGACGCGCATGCACGCGTTTTTTGAAAAAGGCGACAAGATTGCCGTGGCGGTTTCAGGAGGAAAAGATTCGGTGGTGGCGCTTAATTTGATGCGAAAAATAATGCCCCGACACGAAATAGTTGGAATATCCATTGATGAAGGAATTGACGGGTACCGCAACCTTGCAATTGAAAAAGCGGTTGAAAACTACAAACAACTCGACATCAACTACCAAATCGTCAAACTGAAAGAAGAGATTGGAAGTAGCATGCAGGAAATCGTACAGAAAACGCACGAAAACCAATGGAAAGAAAACAGTTGCACGTTTTGTGGAGTGTTTAGAAGAAAATATTTGAACAAAGCGGCGCGTGAAATGGGAGCGAACAAACTCGTAACGGGTCACAATTTGGACGATGAAGCGCAGAGCATCTGCATGAATTTCTTCATGGACCGCGTGGACAAACTTTCACGGATGGGACCAAAAATAGAAACCAAAAACCTGAAAGAATGGGTGGCGCGCGTTAAACCACTGTATAATTCTCCCGAGGAAGAGGTGGAATTGTTTGCCCAGCTCAACCACTACCCCCACTACAATGAAAAATGCTGCCCCTTTTCGCACGGAGCCGATCGAAACATCTATCGCATGATGCTCGACCAAATGGAAATGAAAAAACCGGGAACCAAAATCTCCCTCATCCACTCATTCCTGAGCATGAAACCATGCCTGGAACAAATGCCTTTTGACGGGAAATTGCAATTGTGTACGCGCTGCGGGGATTTGAGCTCGCAGCCCGTTTGTCAAGCGTGCAAATACGAAGAACGCATTCGCAACGCAGGAAAAATAGAAAAAATGCTGACACCCGAACAAATCAATGCTATGGAAAAAATGAGCAAAACGAGCGGATTGCCCATATTGAACGGGTGAAGGAAATGGACGGGACTGAAAAGAAACATTACGTGACGGCCACCGCCATCATTGTGAAAGAGGGAAAGTTTCTCATTGCCCAACGCTCGGAAAAAGAAAAGGCATTTCCCAATCGCTGGACGGTTCCGGGAGGGAAGTTGGAGGCTAACGATTACGTTCAACGGACGCCGGATGCGGGAAAAATATGGTACAACGTGTTAGAGGATGTGGTGAGGAGGGAGGTGAAGGAAGAGGTGAATCTGGAAATCAAAGAAATGCGCTATGTTACCAGTCTCACGTTCATTCGACCAGATGGACTGCCGGGGCTCATTATCAGTTTCATGGCGGATTATGCGGGGGGAGAAGTGGTACTGGACCCCTGCCTCACTCAGCATGCGTGGGTTACGTTTGAAGAAGCCAAATCTTACGATTTAATTGATGGAATACTCGACGAATTACGCTTGGCCGACCAGTATTTGAGAACCGGAAAAATGGCTGAGTGGAAAAAAGGAACGGAATAATGGCCGGCCTACCGCTTTCCCTTAAATTCATTCCCTTGCCCAAACTACCTACTGGCCGGGGGTTTGTATAAACCCCCAAAGTTCGGTGTAGCCGGACGAAAACGGCTGGGCCCGTTGTCTATCGGTTAGGATGCCACCTTGACATGGTGG
>JAGVNS010000143.1 GCA_020053155.1 Nitrososphaerota archaeon | reverse complement strand
CGATATTGTTTATTGATTGTATACGAAAAACCAAGAAAAGCCCGTGGCTTTGCGGGCTTCGTAAAACCATTTGGTTTTACTCAGAGCCCGGGGAAAACGAATATTATTCACGGGTTTAATTCGAACTCTTTTTTATAGGCGAACACCCCAAAGGGGACGTGAATCCTATTCCTTCCCTCAATTGCCAGATGGACGTGACCTTTCGCACGTCCAAGGACGGCCGCCCCGAAATATACGATTTTGTCTGGGAGCACGTTTCCCCCTTATACCAATCACTCGGAGAGAAGCGAATTCGCATTGCCATTCATCCCGGATGGACCAACGCCCTTTCTCCAATTGAATGGGAGCATCTCATCCAAAAAATTTCGCATGATAAACGTTTCAGTCATCGAATCGAAAAAGTAAACGTGGGCCAGCGTTCCGTGGAGTTAACGGTTGCCTCCAAGAATCTGGACGATTTTCTAAACGCATACAATATTTTGTTTGATGCCGTTCTCCCCTATTTGCGTTTTGATTCCAAACAATTGCATGTGGATTTTTCTCATGCCGGAGAACAAAGCGTGTTAATTCATGTGCACCAAAAGCACGCGGAAAAAATCAGGTCTTTTTTATCCCAACGTTTAACAAGGCCCCAAATCCGCACGGTACGATTTGGAATACCCAATTCCGTTCACTCCATTCTTTCCCGGAGGGCGAAAAAATAGATGCACGTAAACGGGAACACGACTACCGCTCTCATGCATTTGCTGGTGTGGACGGAATTGCAGCGCATGCGCGTCAATCAAGTGTGGCCTATCACGCGCATGGCGCAGGAACAAACCGTCTTGTTGGAAGGTAGAAGGACCCACTCTGTTCCACGTGAAGGGAAATTTGATTTCTTTGTGGAAACTCCCAAAAAAACGGTTGGGTTTGAAGTGTTGACGCGTCCGAGCAAGGGAAAAATTCTCAAAAAAATGGCGTACCGAAGCGAAGTGGATGATTTTGTATTCATTATCCCTCACGATGCGCTGCTTCCGTATCAACGCACGCCCAGGAATCACGGGTGGAAAGTGAGGCCTCGCTATTTGCCCGATATGTTCGCCCAAAAAGGACTGTACGTCTGGCTGGTGGATTTGACAGCCCAAAAGATAACGAGCAAAGGACCATTTACCCGATTGTATAACGTGGAGCCTCTCCCCACAAACGGAAAGCGTGCCGGACCGAGAAGAACCTAGCCCATTTTGCATGGCTGTCTCGGGCCGGTAACCTCCGGCCGCGCGGAAGTTAGGGTACCAACACAATTGGTACCCATACGTTTTTTGGTCGAGCTTTTTGGTAAAAAGGTGAGCAGGTTTCGCATGGCTGCCACGAAGACTACATGGTAGGGTTTTCAACCCTATAGTAGACCAATATTCTGTTAGTATGCAGTTTGGCCCGGTAGTTGCAGCGGCTTTTTCGTCCGCCGGCACCGAGGGACAATGCGGTGGGTTTTTCAAACCCACAATTGGCCTGTATATGTATTCAAATCACACTGGCCCGGTAGCTCAGTCTGGATAGAGCACCTGCCTTCTAAGCAGGTGGCCGAGGGTTCAAATCCCTCCCGGGTCGTTGTCCAAATTCTTCATATGGCCGTTCGGTGCATGGGTACCGTTTTTGAACGGTACCCAACCGTTTTTTCCCGGGCTTTTTTACAGCCTTTTAGGAAAAGGCTGGCGAAAAGTTTTGATGAACCTTTTTCTAAAAGGTTCTAAAAAGGCTGGTTTGATGAAATGGATGCGGTCTTCTTCCCTAAAAATTATTCACTGGTTTTTTTTGTGTCCATATTTGGCTAATATGGCATTCCTATTGGTTCCAACCAGCGCGATGAAATCGCTCCGGTCCAAGTGATGTTCATAGGCAAAAACCCCTTCTCGCATCAACCCATGTAAAACGGTCGAAAATTCCCCATATCGGTTTTGGGGAATCGCACGGTTCCGAAGGGCCCGCTCTTCTAATCGGCCATGTAATCCAAACGGTGCTCGTTCCGCAAGGAGCAAGTGCCGGAGGGCCGATAGTACTATGGGCCTATTTTCAGGGGTGATCTTAACATTTTTGACCATCCGTTTCAATGCCACCACATCTTCAAGCGTGACCCTCTCCGAGGTATTCATGTAGGACACCATCTCCGGCAGGGTGACGGAGACCCTCGGACGAGAGGGAGCGGGTTCGGGGCGTCTCTCTCTTTCCAAGCGCGCCCATTCATCCCGGCGCCTTCTCCTTTCCTCGCGTTTCTCCGTTTTCTTGACGTTTGAAATTGATGCCGTTGGCCGTTCGACTGGTGGGGTGCTCGAAACGGGTCCTGTTTTTTTTCCAGTATTTTTTTCAGAGGTATAACGCATTAACATATCACTTATCGCTTCACGCGCTTCAAGCGAAGTTCTCTTTTCCCGCAACACGCCCGACAGCACATTCAATCGCTTCATCATGGATGTCGAAAAATTTCCAGCCGTTCCATTTAGGAGATCCAGCTGATTGAACACGTGATCCGGATTCAATCCCGTTTGGGCAATCTTCTCCCGCACGACCATGCGGGATGCCTTGAACGCTTTTCCCACTTGATAGCGAACCAATCCCTTGTATTTGGAGACCACAGACGGGTGTTTTCTCGCATGATCTTGGTTTCCCTTCTTCCTCTGCTCAATGACTTTTTCCTCAAATTCGCGATAGATCTCCTTCCGTTTCGGCCGAGACATTTCGAAAGGGGAGAGGAGCTTGAAGAACCTCGTCAGGGGTCCCCCACTCCGGCGGGGCCCGGAATCGCCCCGGATGAGCGCTCCCCGCAATATCATGGCGCGATGGAGACGCTCGTTTTCGGTCTGCCTGCGACGAATGCGATGTTCGTGCATCATCGCTCGACTCACTTTTTTTCGGATGAGATCCAGATTGTCCCTAAAGTATTCGGGATTGAGTGGAAGAGGTGCCTCCTTTCGGACCGAGTCATAAATCGCTTCCAATGAATCCTTCCAGTCGAATGCCTGGAAGTCGCGATGGATGATGGCCGTCGCGGCCGTTCGGAGTATCTCGGAATTGATATCTTCCAGCCATCGGGTGGACCGGCTGCGAAGGTGGTCGTTTTTGATGATTCCCTCAATTGCTTTTGAGATGTCGTACAATTCGTAGGGTGATGGGACATTCACGATTTCTTCAGCGAGGGATCGTGTCTCAGAATGGTCGTTTTCCTCGACTTCGACCATCAAGCCTTTTTTTTTCAGCCCGGGAGGACATTCCGGCGGAGGAGATTCTGGATGCCCATCCGCTCATGTTGGGTGAAAGGATCTTCATCGTGTTTTTCTTTGGCCTTCTTGACATCCCGTTTCAATTGGTCGAAGTAATGGTTCACTTCTTCGACCCCCTTTCCCACCATCACTGTTTTCCTTTCGGCTACTTTATCCTTGACAATGACAGCGGTTCCCAACTCCAAGTCTCCTCTTTTTTTCAATTCATTTACTTTGTTTCCTAGGATCCTCTTGACATTCCTTGAATAATCGTGGGATCCCAGCAGGCGGTAATATCGAACGTCTGGGGGACTCGGTGGATTAGAACGTCTAGATCGGAGAGTCCGTCCACGACGGGTACGCGGCATACTATTGGGTCGTTTTCGTCCATTAAAAATGAGAACGGTTATTAAGCCCCTTTTTTAGGTGCGTAGATGAACCGCCATCTCATCGCGGCCATTCTTTCCGTGTTGGCATTTGCCACCATTGGTCCGTTCGTGAAGATTCTCTCTCCCGAATTTCCCATTTCAGTGATTACGTTCGCGCGGGCGTTTTTCGGTTTTTTGTTTGTGCTGTGGGTTGTTCCCGCGATGGAACGCACCACCCAAAAACTCACGCGAAAAGAGTTGCCGGATGTGGTGATTGTTGGATTTTTCTTGGCTATGACCATGTTTCTTTACAATCGCGCATTCAGCATTGCTCCCCTAGCGGATGTGATTTTGCTCAATTACACGCATGTCTTTCTCGCCCCTATCCTCGCCGCGCTATGGTTGAAAGAAAAAATGGCGTGGGATTCGTGGGTGTTGCTGCTTATGGGCTTTGCGGGATTGGCCATCATCAATCCCTTTGATGGGTATAGTGTGGAAGGGAACTGGCTGGCGTTGGGAGCGGGAGTCTCATATGCGCTCATGGCCGTATTCATGCGCAAGGTGGACCGTCATCACGATTTGGGGGACGTGATATGGTTCCTCGGATTTGCTTCCCTATTTTTGCTTCCCTTTGCGCTAAGCGATCCCTTCGTTCTCACGTGGCATGGGCTCATTGCCCTGGCCCTCGCGGGGGTCATTTCCACGGGATTGGGATACCTATTTTTCAATTATGCATTGGAAGGACTCCGTGTTCATGTGGTTTCAGTTTTGGATTTGGTGGTAGGGGCCCTTATTGGGGTTCTCTTGAGCGTTTTAGCGTTTCACGAGGATGTTACGTGGAATGTAGTGGTGGGGGGACTCATTATAGTGGGGGCGGGCATCCTGTTCATCCAGAAACAGCACCTCCTGAATTTGGGTTTAAAACTCCCACCTTCCCCTACTAAAGGTATCTATGGCACTGCTTTCGTTCCAAAAAAAACTGGC
Source organism: Nitrososphaerota archaeon (assembly GCA_020053155.1). Taxonomy (GTDB): domain Archaea; phylum Iainarchaeota; class Iainarchaeia; order Iainarchaeales; family VGJJ01; genus VGJJ01. The sequence goes on along the minus strand of JAGVNS010000143.1, from coordinate 1,822 downwards.
CGAAACCGTTGATGCAGCGCTCACCCAATTGAACATTCCTTCCCCGGGCATTCCAACGTTGCAGTCCTGGATTACCATCCCTCCCTCCGTGGAGAAAGGGAATCTGTCCCTTCCCGTTTTCCGTTTCACTCCCAAAGGAGAAAATTGGGTTTTGTTTGCCCAAAAAATCGTACAGCAGTTGACACACACGGATGTTTTTGAAAAATTTGAGGCGGCCGGACCCTACATCAACGCCTTCATCTCTACGGCTGCGTTCAACGTTTCCATTTTTGAAAACACCCAAAAGGCTCCCGCGCTTCCTTTGGGAGACGCGCCATTAGTAATGGTCGAATATGCCTCTCCCAACACCAACAAACCCCTGCATGTAGGCCATTTGCGCAACATCGCATTGGGTGTTAGCACGGCCCGCTTGTTTGAACATGAAGGAAATAGGGTTTTTCGCACGCAAATCATCAATGACCGCGGGGTCCACATCTGCAAATCCATGCGGGCCTACCAAAAATGGGGCAATGGAAAAACCCCTGAATCCGAAAAAATGAAATCCGACCATTTTGTGGGAACGTTTTATGTGGATTTCACCAAACATGCGGAAAAGGACGAGAAGTTAGAGGAGGAAGCGCAGCAAATGCTTCTAAAATGGGAACAAAACGACCCTGTGGTTCGCGCGCTCTGGAAAAAGATGAATGAATGGGCTGAAAAGGGAATTTTTGAAACCTATGAAAAGATGGGTGCAGTGTTTGACAAAAACTATTATGAATCCGATATTTATTTGCATGGAAAAGAAGTGGTGCAAAAAGGATTGGAAGAAGGACTCTTTGTCAAAGCCGATAATGGGGCCATCATGGCTCCCCTGGAAAAAAAATACAAAGTCACCGACAAACCTCTCGTGCGGGGGGATGGAACGAGTTTGTATGTGACCCAGGATTTGTATCTGGCCATGAAACGATTTGAGGATTTTCCCCAACTTGAAAAAATCATTTACATCGTGGGGAGCGAGCAAGAGATGCATTTCAAGCAAGTGTTTGCCATTCTCGATTTGCTTGGATTTCCGCAAGCCAAAAAATGCTACCATTTGGGATATGGACTCGTTACCCTTCCCTCCGGAAAAATGTCCACGCGCGAGGGAACGGTTGTTAATGCGGATGATTTGATTCAAGAATTAGAAACCATGGCCATTGCGGAATACGAAAAACGCAGCCCCGAAATGGCCCCGAACGAAATTCAACGGAGAAGCAAGGTTATTTCCCTCGCGGCGCTCAAATTCTATCTGGTGAAGCAGGATGCCAAAAAGGAATTGGTGTTCAATCCCCAAGAAAGCATTTCGTTCGAGGGACAGACGGGCCCATACTTGCTCTACACCAATGCGCGGATACAGAGCATCCTCCGCAAATCCCTCCAAAAACCTTCCATTGCAAAATCGGGAATGCTAATTGAAAAAAGAGAAAGAGAATTAATTGCGTTATTGAGCCAGAAAAACGAAATTGTTTCTAGCGCACTCTCTCATTATTCCCCCCACGTGCTCGCCCACTATCTGCTTGAGCTTGCCAACACGTTCAACACGTACTATCACGAGACCAAAATAATTCAAGAAAATAGTGAAATGGAACAAGCGCGCCTCGCACTCGTACAAACCATTCACTTGGTGCTGGAAGAAGGATTGTATCTGTTCGGAATTGAAACGCTGAAAGAGATGTAATTCGGCCTTTTTAGAAAAAAGGCCGGCGAAAAAGGTTGATACCTCGCCCTTTAGGGCGACATCCGTCGCCCATTATTGGGCGAGCGAATACGCGAGCCGTGTCCCTTAAAATTATTGGATACCTCG
>JAGVNS010000019.1 GCA_020053155.1 Nitrososphaerota archaeon | reverse complement strand
TCGTCGCTTCAACATTGAGACCGGAAACGCTGTATGGAGCCACCAATCTCTGGATGAATCCCGGCATTGAATATGTAAAAGCGAGTGTAAATGGAGAAGTATGGATTGTGGCAAAAAATGCCGTTGAAAAAATTGGGCAGCAGGCCAAAAATGTGAAAATAGTAGAAAGCGTAAGTGCAGATTCGCTGATTCACCAATTTGTACAGCACCCGCTTGAATTGAGTCAAAAAATTCCCATTCTCTCTGCGAGTTTTGTTTCGGCCGAAAAAGGTACAGGGGTGGTTTACTCGGTGCCAGGTCATGCCCCATGGGATTATGCCGCACTCAAAGAAGCCCAAGCCAAAAATGATACAATGGCAATACAATTGACCCCCAAATACATTATTTCCACCCCCGGTTTTGCTAAAATGGATGAATTATTCGCCCAAAACCAAAATCCCACGCTTCAACACAAAGAAACCCTTCAGCGGTTAACGGAAGAGGTGTACAAAAAAGAGTTTTACGAAGGAACCATGAATTCAGGAAATGGAATGCTCTCCAACATGCCCGTGCAAAAGGCAAAAGAAAAAATAATTCAAACGCTGGACCAGCAAAACAAGCACGACAAACTGTATGAACCCTCGCGCCGAGCGTTTACCCGAGCGGGAAACCCCGTAAGTGTGGCCATTCTGGAAGACCAGTGGTTTTTGGATTATTCTTCACCCCAATGGAAAAAGAAAACCCAAGCATTACTTTCGCGCATGAATGTGTATCCCGAACACTTTCGAAAAGCCATTTCAGATTCCCTTAATTGGCTGGAAAAGCGCCCGTGCATTCGAAAAAGAGGACTGGGAACGCCTTTCCCTTTTGCGGATGAATGGATGATTGAACCCTTGTCCGATTCAACCATTTACATGCTGTTTTACATCATGATTCCCCACATCAAGAATGGAAAAATAAACTCAAACGAACTGGATGATGCTTTTTTTGATGCAACCGTGTTTGGAAAACGATTGCCCGGAAACGACCCACGCTCAACTATCGCCCAAAAAATTCACGAAGAGACCGAATATTGGTACCCTAATGATTGGCGTCATACCGCTCCGGCACACATTTCCAATCACATTTCTTTCTTTCTTTTTACGCACACGCAACTACTCGAAGAAAAATATTGGCCCAAGGCCCTCTCATTCAATGAAATGCTTGTACGCAATGGGGTAAAAATGTCCAAATCTAAAGGAAACGTCATTCCTTTACAACACGCCGTGCGCGACTATGGAGCCGATTTGATGCGCCTGTTCATTGTTTCCTCCGCAGGATTTGACCGGGTGGCAGATTGGAGAGACAACCAAGTTCCCCAAGTTCGAAAAAAAATGGAAGAATTGGAATTGACAGTTAGAATGGCCATTGCTTCCACTAACACCCAGCATTCTCCCGAAACGGAGTGGCTGGTGGAAACCCTCCGCGTGCGGTTAGGGGAAACCTATGCACACTATGAAAAAATGGAATTCATGATGGCCGCCCAAAAAGCATTTTTTGAAACCCTCAATGAAATAAAGCGCTTCAAAAAAGTGTTTGGAATGGATGAAACACCCGCCGTTAAGCACGTGCTGAATGAGTGGCTGATTTTACTCTCTCCCGTCACCCCGTTTTTGGGGGAAGAATTGTGGGAATTGGCTCATCCCCAAGGATTTACGGAGCAGTATACCATTGACGTGGAACGAAAAAAAGCATTCCAGAATGACGTTTCGTTCGTCAGCACCCAGACCCTGAAAAAACCAGTTGGAAATCCCGATAAAGAAACGGAAATGCGGGTGCAGTTCATTGAAAGCGTGCTTCTCGACATTGAGCGCGTGAAAAAGCTCGTAAAAGGAAAGCAAATCAAAACAGGGTACGTTTACAGCGTGGATGAGAAAGAAACAAACTGGTTAACACGAGCCCAAACCCAACTATTCAAATACGCGCAAGTCGAAATAAAAATAAACGATTCCCACGACCCGCTTGGAAAAAAGACAAAGGCACAGAAAGGAAGACCCGCGCTGTATTTTGAGTAGGACCTCTCTTCAATCTTCAATAGTGTCGGTAGTTTTTTCTCCAAAAGGGAGAATGTTTGCGGAGAAAAGCCACCATTCCTTTTTGAGTCGGAGGAAAGGGAATCCCATTTCCAATGAAAATCAACGAATAGTTTCCTGTGCGCAATATGTGATCTATATTCTCCATCGGCATGCGTGATAGTAGGACATTATCCATGAGACACAAAAATCGGGTGTCACGGTCGTTCATTTTATCCGGGGTTTTTCCGAGTATTGATGAAACGAATTGGTCATTCGCTAGCCAAAGATCGGAAAGGAAGGCTCTTTTGTATTCAATTGGAGGAATGGCCTTTAGTCTAACCCCGATTGCAAGCTTGCGTAAAACAATTCCACCCCATGAAAAGGCTTGTGGAATGATTGTTCGAGAACTTAGAATTCCTTTTTTGGCGAGGTCGCGGGTGAGCAAAGAATGATGGGTTCCGTAGCGACCGTTGATAGGATTATTTCCCTCCACTAATTCTCGTTGGATGGTTCGAACGATTCGGGAATGACGATGAACGAAAAAATTTCGCATCGCTTGATACATCTTCCGAATGTTTTCTTCGGCAGGTTCTTCCCTTGCTTTGCTGTAAGCAACGTTCCATACAGAAATATCCCTTTGAAGTTGGGTCGATTTTCGAAGTTCAGATTCTCCAATTACAATTCGAATTCCCCGACGATGCATGGAGGATACTTTTTGATGCATATCCCGTAAAAAATTCAGGGAAAAGGGGGAAACCAGGCCGCTAAATAATTCATCAATCTCTTTAACGGTCATTGGAGTTTTCCGGCCTCCACGACCGTATTCCAGAAGATATGTCTTCGTTTCACGACGAATGGGGGTATTCCGCATTCTTTCCCCACGTTCATGCGAGCGAAAATGCAGATGAACTGAACTACGAGAGGCACCTTTTTTGGCCATGCGCATGCAACATAAGAGGATTCCCCTGTTTTTATCATTGACGTATGATTTGCTCCCCCACACTTTCAACGTCTCCATTTCAAGCGCAGAAACGTTTTCTGCAAGTTTTCTAAAAAGGCCGATGTAACACTGTTTTTCCCAGGGGCTTTCCTAAAAAGGCCGGATGATAGAAATTGAACGATTCGCTCTTAAGGAGGAGCGACGATGATAATCCTACCATGCACAATGAAACCATCATCAAACCAAAAACGGAAAGAAAAATAAAAGTGATTGAGGACCCCTCCTGGGGAGATTTGAAAAAGAGTTTTGAGGACGTTCAAACGGGAAAAATAAGCCAGTGGAAAACGCGGTCGTTGCGTGCATTTCAAGAATAATCGTTCAAATAGATTTTCTGAATTGTATGCGTTTTCCCCGGGCTCTGAGTAAAACCAAATGGTTTTACGAAGCCCGCAAAGCCACGGGCTTTTCTTGGTTTTTCGTATACAATCAATAAACAATATCG
>JAGVNS010000086.1 GCA_020053155.1 Nitrososphaerota archaeon | reverse complement strand
TGAACGGTTGGATCATGATCTTATTTCTGGAGATATCACTAGGAAGGAATTTGATGCACGATTGCAAGAGGTAGAGGGGAAGAATTTCTTTCACATAGCACGAGGAGTACGGAAAGCCGTGAACATAAAACAGTTGCAGGATTCAGTCCGGCGGAGGATTGCAGCCAAATACACTCTGGATTTGTTGAACATCGGCCATTCCACGAAGCGTGAGACGGAAATCCGCCGCAGGGTAATGGAATTGGCCGCCAGCAGGGAAGGAATGAGTTTCCTGAGAGGAACCGTGGGGAAGGACTCACTACAAGAGGATTTGGTTCGCACATTGGGGGGGAAAACCCAGTTATTCATGGAGACATTTAGGGGGATGAATCGCCGCCTCCATTTCAATTGAATGCCCATTTTTTATTGCGGAAAAGTGAATTCCTAGTAATAGGAACGTGAACGATTTCGTGTTTGCTTTTAGAGGAATGTATCGCCGGTTGAGCGAGCGAAAAAGTATGGTCAAGGGTGGGTGAACCAAAGCGCTGTCTCCTTTTCCATTTGTTCATCAATTCGGCAATACCCAAACTGGGGGAAAAAAACTTCGTCTCCCACTTTTTGCTCGGCAATGGCGTTGGTTGCGCGGCCATACATTAATTGTCCATCCGGCATGGTGATTTGAACATTCCTTCCATCCACCAACCAATTAACTTGCGTGGCATTTTCAAGTTTGGCGGTGCTGACAAACTGGGCGTTCAATCCATACTCATTTTTTTCGTTTATTTTAACAATGTAGGCGTTGCGCAGGCGAATAGTATTTCCAACTTTCCATTTTTCTGCTTCTTTTTTGGATACGAGAAATGTTTGCGTTCCCGCGTTGAGCGTGTATTTATTTCCGTCCACATTCGCATCCATCGCGGGAACAAAATCCACGGCTAATGGGATGGGTTCGGAAACGAGTGAATACGATGGAGCGTTTTGCACGTAGGGTTTGTTATACGTCCCCAGCAATTCCAAACTTAATTCCGTGTCGCTGGACTTGACTCCCAAATCCACCATCATGTCAATGAATGCCTCAGGAGCAAATCCTTTTCTACGAAGGGATTGTACCGTAAATAGCCGCGGGTCATCCCATCCATTGTATCTTCCGCTCGCAACCCCTTCCAGCATTTTGCTCTTGGAGAGTTCCGCTCCTTCCAATGAGAGCTTTCCATGATGGAACGAATGAGGATACGTCCATCCAAAGTGGGTGTACAACCATTTTTGTTTTTTGACGTTGGAGGCGTGTTGTTGTCCCCGGATGATGAGCGTGACCCCCATCAGATGGTCGTCGATTCCGGCCGCAAAATTATATCCCGGCCACACGTGCTTGTCCTTTATTTTGTAATGCTGGGGAGTGTCCACTATTTTGGCAGCCCACCAATCCCTTTCCGCGGGGTCGGGGGCATCCAAATCCGTCTTGATGCGCAGAATGGCTTCTCCCTGTTTGAATTCGTGGTTGAACATTTTTTGGAGGCGGGAACGGTGTTCCGGCGCAAGCAACTTTCGGCACGGGCAGGGGGTTTTTTTTAGCGTGTTTTTTTTCCATTCTTCACTGTCGCACGTGCACACGTACGCTTTTTCCATCTCCACGAGCTGTACCATGTAATCATAGTAAATGTCGAGCCGGTCCGATTGCCGCACGATCATGTCGGGCGGGCATTTGACCCAGTGCAGGTCTTCCAGAAACATCTTTTCAGCCCCCTCCATGGGTTTTTTTATTTTGGGGTCGGTATCCTCAAATCGCAAAATGAATTTTCCATTATATTTTTTGGCATACAAATAGCTCAATATGGCCGGCCTCAAATGTCCCAAATGCGCGGGCGCGCTTGGGTTGGGCGCCCAGCGCGTGACCACGGGTTCGCGTGCAGCCCATTCCAAATCCTGCAAGCCTACTTTCTTTTCTGGAATTTTGAGCTCGAATCCTTCTTTTTCAAATTTTTCAAATTCGCCGTGAATTTCGTCCATTCCCATGTTGTTTACTTTTTCAACGGTGACTTTGGCAATGGGAACGAGGTCTTTGATGGGGGTGTCTGGATACAACGCTTTGAGTTTCCCTATCAACGCTCCGCTGTCTGCTTTCCCATTGTGGGAAAAGGCATTGCGGATGGCATACCGATACGCATCGTGTTCGAGTGTCATGACAACCCATTCAGGGGGAATTACCCTTAAAATATCTCCTTGAAAGTAACTTCTTCAAAAATTCAAGGCATGAGCATTTGGTCAAAAACGGGGTGTAGGGTCATATGCGTTTTCCCCGAGCTTTTTTCGCATATAATCAATCAACCTATCAAAAAGGATGTTGTTTAGAAAAAAGGCCGTTATTCAACCCAATTCATATCAAACGTTTGCTGTAAGGTTTGTGCCAGGGGTTGGTTTTCAGGCCAAATGGCGAAGTGATAATCGGGCTTTTCCTGTTTCAAATCCGATAGGAGCATTACCACTTTTTTTCCATCCATTACGTATGCGTGCATTCCGTGATTGGCATCGCGCAATTGAACCTTTTTTCCATGAATGGCCATGCTTTCTTTGAACGAGGGAGGGTGTTCTCCCACCAAGCGCACGGTAACGTTTCGTTCCGTTGCGCGTTTGAGGGCATCATGAAGCAAGTGATGGTGTGCATCCAAGCGGGACAATCCAATGATTGTTTTGTTGGCGCTATCCATTTCTTGTGCGAGTATTTTGTAAAAATCCGTGCGTGATTTGACTTTCAACACTTTTTCATCCGAAGACAAGGAAGACTGCCCTCCCTCCAGTTCGAGTGCGCGGCCAATCTCCATGGCTTCGGTTTCCCACCCTGCAATCTCCAAATGCTTTTCCTTCAATAATTTTTGAAACACTTCCGTGGGTTTGGAGGCGCGGTATTTTTTGGGGCGGGATGCAATTTCAACCACTAATCCCTTTTCCACTAATCCATCCAGCACGTCATACACCCGTGTTTTGGGTACCTGGGATTCGGACGCCACAACAGGGGATTCGGCCTCGCGTAAACGGAACAACGTAGAGAGTGTCTTG
>JAGVNS010000028.1 GCA_020053155.1 Nitrososphaerota archaeon | reverse complement strand
TCTTTTCCAAAAACTTTTGAAGAATAAAAGTATCCGTTCCAATTGGTAAGTGCAGACCATGGGCTTCGATTGAACCAAATGGTACGATGAGTGTTTTGCTTCGTTTAAGGAATTGAGAAATATCTTCAATTCGTTGTTCTTCCAGATACATTATATAGGCGCTGCTTTCTTTCCATAAAAATATGGCAGTTATTTCGCCTTTAATTCGTGTACTTTGGCGTTCATCAGTTGTTCCAGTTCGCGCAGGTGTTGAACTTGAGAGACACTGGTAACAAACGTGATGGCCATTCCCTTCTTTCCTTGTCGCGCGGTCCTCCCAATACGGTGGACATATGTTTCGTATTCATCAGGAAAGTCAAAATTAATCACGTGGGAAATATCTGCAATATGGATTCCCCGTGCCGCGACATTCGTGGCTAAGAGGAGGGGGTATTCTCCTTTTTCGAATGCGTGCAAGTAATGCTGACGTTTTGCTTGGGGCATGTCTCCATGAATTTTGGCGACTTTCATTCCGCGCTTGTATAATTGGGTTTCAAGCCAATCCACCGTGCGTTTCGTTGAGCAAAAAACGATTCCTTTTTGTATTTTGAAGTGCTTCACCAATCCCAACAGCATGGTCACGCGTTGCCGGGGGTCCACATTCAAATAGTACTGCGTAATCCCCTCCACTGTCAGCGTGTCCTCGCTCAAATTTATTTCTACGGGATTTTTTTGGTGTTTTTTGGCTAATTGTTTAATCGCGCTCGGCATGGTAGCTGAAAAGAGCAAGGTTTGCCGCGCGGAGGGAAGCTGGGAAAGTATTTCGTCGATGTCTTCCTTGAATCCCATGTCCAACATCTTATCCGCCTCATCCAACACTACCGTTTTGAGTTTTGAAAAGTTTAGTTTTCCCTGGCGCATGAAATCCATTAACCTTCCGGGTGTTCCCACAATGAGTTGGGGTCCCCGGTCCAATGCTTGCGCTTGCAAATTCAAACTGGCTCCCCCAAACACGGCCACAATGTTAGTGTGGGTGTGTTTCCCAATGTTTTCTATTTCATCCCGCACTTGCAGGCAAAGCTCGCGCGTGGGAACAATGATGAGGGCTTGCGGAGAGTGAATGGCAGGGTTCGTATGGGCCAGAATGGGTATTCCGAATGCGGCGGTTTTCCCCGTCCCCGTTTTGGCTTGCCCCAGCATGTCTTTTCCTGCCAGGATGAGGGGGATGCTTTTCTCTTGGATGGGGGTCGCGTGAACGTATTTGTTCTCGTTCAGCCCGTGCAAGAGCGCGGGGGAAAGGCCGAATTCGCTGAAAGGAATGGAACTTTCGACCGCTTCTGCAGGAAGCGTCTCGTTTGATTTTTCTTTTTCTTTGGGGGATTTCATACAAATAGTGGAAAAGGCCGTAATATAAACCAATCAACTCTTTCGCCGTTTTGGGGAACGTTTTTTGGTTATTTAATGGGGGTTAATTTTGGCTTTTTGGGTGCGGGGGTTGAAACGTGTTTTTTTTGTTTGGGGGGAATGGGACGAGCGGGTGCGGGAACCGTCATCATGGGCACTTTATGCGCGCGAAGCGTTTCGAAAAGGGAAACCCATTCGTTGACGGGCAGCGCCCCTACTACCGGGAGGCCGTTCACGCGGTAAGATGGAAGCCCTTTCACTCCATTCTGTTTGGCGCGATGTGTGAGTTCGGTAACATGCGCTTGGTGGTTGGGGTTTTCGATGAACGCGATGAATGAGGAAACGTCAAAGCCCATTTTTACGGCAACCCGGCTGAGCACGGCGAGGGAGGAAATGTCATTCACGTGTTCGAACGTTTGTTCAAACAATTCGTCCAAATATTTTTCCCCCGCCCCTTCTTTGCGCGCGTACAAATATCCCGTGAGCGCACGATGTGAACTGCCTTCATAGCGCGGGTGGCGGATGATGAGGCGTTCCCGTGCTCCCAATTCGTGCAGGTCCGTGTACACATCTGACAGCGTGTCGTGCCCATGGATGGTCTTTCGCTCCACGCGATGTTCATGGTTTCCAGCGTATAATTCGAAGGGAATCCATTCAATCAAATGGGAAATACCCGTACGGGCAAGCGCCCGCTTCACTCGCGCTTTGGCAAGATACGACCAGGGGCACATGAAATCGAAGTAGGCTGTGATTTTGAGGGATTTTTCCATCTTTCCTTGTTTTGATTCCATGAATGATAGGAACGAAAAACCCCTATTTAAGGTTGGTTATCCAAAAATTTTCGCTGTGTTTTTCAATCGTTTCGCTTGTTTCAACCCCGTGCGCATTCACGATTTGCCCGAATCCATCCGTCCGCGGGAAAGGGGATTTCGTCATGGCGTGGGGTTCCTTTCGGATGCCGAACTAATTGCCATCCTCATTCGGTGCGGGAGGAAGGGAATGAGCGCCTTGGAGATGAGTCAATCGCTCTTGCGCCATGTTGATGGTTCATTGGAGGAACTCCGCCAGTGCGAAATAGAGGCATTGACCCTTAATGGATTGGGGAAAGTGCAGGCCCTTACGCTCTTGGCGGCTCTGGAAACGGGTTTTCGCGCACGAGAGTGTTTCCGCACTCCCAAAACGCTGGAGGAGGCGCTGGTGCAGGTCATGCAGTCCCTCTCCTCCATGGACCGTGAAACTTTTTTTGTCATTCCATTGGATTTGCGCAATCGCTGCATTGGATTTCCCATTGCCCTTTCCAAGGGTTCACGGTACCAAGTAGTCGTGGATCCCAAGGACGTTCTGCATGCGGCCATATCCAGAAAAGCGGGGCGCGTGGGGGTGGTGCACAACCATCCTTCCCAAGACGTTCAACCCAGCCCCCAGGACTTGCTGTTGACCAAACAACTGATGGAAGCCTGTGCCTGGGTCGATATTGAATTTCTGGACCATTGGATAGTGACCAAGAAGGAAAAATTCAGTTTTAGGGAAAATGGGCTGCTGGATTAATGGCTTACGTGTTCACCGTAAACGGAAGGGAGTAAACCGTATCTACTCGTTCACACGTGTTTTGGCTTAATGGTTTCGTGGAATCACAACCCATTCCATACCAGAAAACGACGTGGTATTGCCCGTTCTCTGGAGCGTTCCATTCAAATGGGGTTGTAGCACCGGCGTTGAGCGGGGAAGGGAGTCCTTCCCACCCACACGTTTTGGGAATGATGGAGGTAGTCGTTGAATTCAAATTTATCTTTTCAAGCGTAAACTCATTGCACCCCCCAAAATAAATGGGAGCATCCCACGTGTTCAAAATGGTAATCGTGTACGTTCCTCCTTCAGGGGTATTCATTGATTTGCTCACCCAAACTCCTACTTTATCCATTAGCGGGGGCATGTCGAGGGGCGGATACACTTGCGTCTGTTGCTGCTCAAACGAATACGAGGGTTCTTGGAATCCTTCTGCCGTCAAATGCGTTTTGCTCCAGGAGGGAACGGTCACTTTCACTGCGATTCCTGAATCCGTGTCGCAGCTTCCGCTGAAAGAGGGGGCGATTTGGTGAATGGTCGGTTTTCCCCCCAGTAATTCCATTCCTTGATTTGCCAGCCATTGCGCCACGGCTTCGCTGGTCTCCGCCTCGTTCCCTGATTTGAATTCTACTCCCCCCCACGGGGGCTGCGTACAAAACTTGCTTTTGTAGAGGAGGGTCAGGGGCTTGACGTCCGTGGTGCCGGTGAACAATTCAACCTGCGTCTTTCCTGCCGGAACGAATCCAAGCGTTGGAAGAAGTTGGGCGCTTTCATCGCTCAATGCCCCCACTCCATACTTGTCGGTGGAGAGTTTGGTACATTCCTGGCTCAGGCTCACACCCCGGATGAATGTGAGGTAATCCACCCCCACCCCATTCTCTTCTAACCACTCCTTCATCAACTGGAGATCGGTTTCAACGGAATGGACGGGAAGCTTTTGGGTATTCCATTTGTTTGCATAGCACTGATAAGGGGTAAAAACGAACCATTGTGCCTCCGCATAGGGGGGAGTAGACAATGCTGGAGCATACAATCCTCCATACACAAACCCTAATGCCTCGGCCTGGACTCGTTGATTGAGGGGAATGACCAGTTCATAGTGGTCTCCCTGTGGGGAGCTGCATGCCGCATACGCCGTAAAGTCGGCGGGAATGGGAAGATACTGGATGAGGGTGGGCATTATTCCATTTTCCCCCAGCCATTCGGAAAAAAGGAGTTGGTCCGTTTCCTGATTGGGTGATTGGTTATCGGGGTTTTGCCAGGGATTCGTATTACACTGTTTTATTTCATAGCGCATCTTGACAAATTCAACTTTGCTTACTCCCTTTACCAGGAATGGGAGAGAATATATCACGCTCGTTTTCCCACACGTGTTTTGGCTTAATGGTTTCGTGGAATCACATTCCGTCCCATATCCAATGACCACGCGGTATTGTCCATCTTCAACTGCCTCCCACTCAAACGTTTGGGTGGAGCGTGGATTCAGCGGGGAAGGGAGTCCTTCCCACACGCAAACGCGGGGAATGATTGGAATAGTAGCGCTGTCCGTTATTTTTTCAAGCGTGAAATCGTTACACCCGCCGTAGTACACCCAATCATTTGTGGCGTTGATTAGGGTGAATAGATACGTTCCGGGGGTTGTTCCAGACGCCTGAACCAAAACCCCCTCTTCACCGTATGGAAAAAAACCGTTTTGGATGAGTGTCCTTTCAGCGGTTGCATGGGGGGCATGAACAATCAAATAATCCCCGCGCGGGCAGTTCAATGCTTCACACACCCGTTCATCGTGGGGGATGAAACCGAATGGGGTCGTGTCGATGGAGAGGGAGGAAAGCCATTCCTGGACTTGCTGCATCTCCCCTTTTTCAGCGTGGAATGGAAGATTCAGGGTTTGCCAGGGATTGGTGGAGGCTTGAACAGGGGCATACGCCCACCATCCGGAGGGGGAAGAAGAGTTTGGATTGCCTGGCGTTGGAATGGGATTGGAATCATTGTCGTTGGGAGCAACACACCCTGCACTCAGGAAGAGGGCGAATACCCCAATAATCAAAAGGATTTTTTTCATGAATGTCATGGGAACACGATGGTGTTAGGGCCTTTCCGTTTTTAAGTTGGAGCGATTTTCTTCGTCCGTTTTCTTGCTGAGGGAAAAAACGAATCCGGGGTCCAGAGTCTTGGCTGCCGCAAAAAGGATGGCCTTGAGCGCTGGAAACTTGACCCGGTGGATGGCCTCCTCAAACGTCAACCATTCGAACGCGTTATGTTCGTCCGACAACACTACGTCTCCGTTTTTGCTTTCCCCCAGAAAAAAAATGACCTGGCGCTCAATCGGCCCGTGCTCGCGCATCATCGAGTATACGTTGACCCGCCTGAATTTGGGGTAAAAAACAATGTTTTTCAATCCCGTTTCCTCAAACACTTCCCTTCGAGCCGTCTCTTCCTCGTTTTCCCCTTTTTCCATCCTCCCTTTGGGAGCACTCCAAAAACGAGACCTCGTTGGGCGTAAGAGCAAGAACTTTTTTCCCCGATAAATGATGGAACCACAGGCTTTTTCCACGGGCATCTTGTGGGGGCGGGGAAACCCTTGTTTTCTTTCAGGAGAGGGGGGGGAAGGCATACTAAACCATAATCAATTCTCCATTTATGGGGAGGTGTTTACCCCCCCACCCAAGAAGGAAGCGGTTTATAAACGACAACCCGGTGCGTGGACTATCTTACTTGGAAGATAATACGCAGGAGGCATGAAAGGATGGTTGATTTTGTGGAAGCGATAAAACGGCCGCTCCGGACTGACCCTGTGACCATCGTATTGGGTGTCCTTTTCACCATTTTCCCCCCCGCGCGACCGTTGGTGCACGGTTTAGGGATTGAACTCTCCCGGCGTACCCTGAATCAAAATCCCCACATGCCCGCATTCGACGACTTTGTGGATATTTTCCTGTCTGGACTCATCGTGTTTGTCATCGTCATCCTGTATTTTCTTCCCGCTCTCTTGCTCCTTTTGGCCGGACTCGCGGTCTCTTTTCCATTGATTGTTGAAATCGTCCGCAACCTTTCAGTCAATCCTTTGGTTTCCATCCAAATGCTGATGACATGGGTCATCGGGGGTGCGTTTTGGGGAGCGCTGACATTGTTGGTGGCCCTCGTGGCCGCCATCATGGCTCCTGTGGGAGTGCAATTGTATGCCCACGACAAAAGAATAGGAAGCGCATTTGCGTTTGGCCGGATTTCCGAGGTCGTGGGAACATTCCCCTACTGGGTCTCCTGGATCCTGATGATGGGGTATGGAATCGTCCTCATCGGATTGGTAGGATTGCTTTCCATTCCTGCCTTCAACGCGCTGAGTCTGGTCTTCCTGGGAGTCGCCATGTATTTGTGGTGGATGACCTGGTACATTGTCATGGCAGAGACCGTAAGAGAGAGCGGAGTGTTGGGAAAAAAACACCCGCATCATGCTTCCTCACCCAAAAAATGGAAAAGCAAAAAGCGCTGAGCGCTTAAAAAATAAAAAAAGAATGATGCCGGAAAGGGTTCCTTTCCGGGGGGCAAAAAAATTATTCCCTGTCTTCTGCATCTTCCGCTTCATCGCTTTCCTGGGGGTTTGTTTCTTCTCCCGCAGGGGCTTCTGAAGTGGCTTCTCCCACTACTTCCCCAAATGAAACTTTTCCCCGCACGGCCGTCACTTTCACTTTCACCCTCTGTCCTTGCTGGGTTTTGGGAACAACAATCACAAATCCTTGGATTTTGGCTATTCCATCTCCCTTCTCTCCAATTCCTTCGATGGTCACATCGTACACATCTCCTTCTCTCACGGGAACGGGGCCAAAGCTTCGGCGCTTTGACTCATGGTAGGGGGGGTCGTTATTCATCATACAATTCCTCCAATGGATGTATTTGCGGAATTTTGCTCAAAATTCCTGAAAAGGGTAAGGAAAGAAAAAGACGGTGCAGTGATTGGGAAAAAAAAGCCACTTAAAAAAGACGGAAAGCAACGAATGGAACGCATGAATCAAACCTATTTGAGGGAAAGTATACTCATTGCCTCGCTTTCCCCTTATAAATATGGCTCTTAACGGCTTGAGAATTGTTGCATTCCCCCTGGCGCAAGAGCGCCCCTGTTCATGCTAATTGGCGGTTCACAAGGCACTTATTTTTATTGCAAGGCTTCAACAATGGTAGTATGAGTGATACTGTAGCATTGAAGGCGATTCAAACGAGACTTGAGGTTATGGACACCAAACTAAACGCCCTCTTAGTGAGAGAGGAAGCTCCTACCAAAAGCGAGTTGCGCGCCATGAAACGTGGACACAAAGAAATCGCGGAAGGAAAAGTTGTTCCTTGGGCATCTGTTAATGCACGAAATCAATAGAGTTTCCATATGTCAGTCTACACTGTCGAGTTAACGCATAAGGCGGACAAACAATACTTTAAATTAGAACCTAAAATGAAAATGCGCGTAAAAGAAGCGATTGACGCATTGCAAGAAAATCCAGCGCCCGTAAATCGCTTTGATGTGACAAAACTTATTGGAAGCCAATCCGATTATCGTATCCGAATAGGCGATTATCGAATTCAATACACGGTAAACTGGAAAGACAAATTTGTCTCCGTTTATGACATTGACAAGAAAAAGGATAGAAGTTATAAATAAAAAAAGGAAAAAGTTTTCCTTAACTATACAACGGATACAAGTTGTATTCTCCTTTTGCCATGACCTTACCCATGTTGAAACCGCTTTCTCTTAGGAGGTTCGGCTTTAGGCGGGGTTTGGGGGAGAATGTAAATGTACGCATACACCCCTATCGCAATGAGCAGCAAAATCAGGGAGAAGAGCAACGTGATTCCCGTAGTATCCGCCACGGCTTCGATGACGGCACTCTGGCAGTCCGTTTTGAGTGCAGGGTCATCCCCCAATGAAAGGGTACATCCCAACGTGTACGTTCCAGGATTGGAAAAGGTAAGCGTGAAGGATTGACTGATGGTATCCGAGGGCGTCAGTTTGTCGATGGTCGCGGAGGGGGGAATAATCATTCCTTCGGGCTGCACCGAGAATTGGGCGTTCAATCCTAAAAGGGGAGTGATTCCCTCATTTTGAACCACCCAGCGTACGGCCGTGGGTTCGTTCACGCGCGCTTGGTTCTGGGGAACTAAAAACGCCCCTTTCACATTGAATTCGGGTGCGCTGACTTCCAGGAAGGGGCGCGTGGATTCCTGAACTATTTTTTCCC
>JAGVNS010000047.1 GCA_020053155.1 Nitrososphaerota archaeon | reverse complement strand
GTGAAGCGTGGAGATGATTCCGCTTAATTCGGTCCCGCCCCCTACTCCAAAGTCAATGATGCTGTGCAAATCTTTTTGGGTAATGATGTTGGTCAAAAACCGTATTTCGCTGGGTTTGGTTCCCCCTTTGAATGGGGGGTAGATTTCTTTTTCCCAGCTCACAAATTTGAAATCCTTGAATTCTTCGATGGGGTTGCTGATGTAGGGGAGGGTGTTGACGAAAGACATAGTGGGTCTAGCCGGTTCGGAGTATAAATCATTTCCCTTTTTCCCGGCATTGTTTTCCTTTCCCTTACGCCTTCTCAAACGGTATGATTTCAACCTTTTGGATGATGAGTTCAATGCTCGTTCTATCCATCCCCACTTTTCCCTTTCCCCGAATGTTCGCGGGCTTTCCCAATAGTTGGGTGTCAATTTCTTTTTTTCTTTCCTCGTTCTCGAAGGCCGTCAAGAGTTCTTCTTTTTCTTTTTGGTAGAGGGACAGTACTTCGTTCTCAAACGCCACTCCCCTCATCGTAGATGTTCCATCATCCAAAAGCAGGGAAACGAGGAGGCGTGTTTCTATCTTTCCTTCTACCCCGCATTGCCCGCACACAGTGTCACGGTATTGGAGTTTGGCCTGGCACGCGGTGCAGCGGACGTAATACCCTTTTCCCCGTAACACGTCTACCACATGCACGCGTCCAATGAAAGGGGCGTTTTCCGTGAGCGTGGAAAAAGGGTTGGGGGATTGAGTTGCAATGAGTTGAGGGGACGGACTTTCATTCACGTTTGGATTTTTTTCAATGACGTACGTTCCATTGTATCCCAGCGAGATTTGAATCATTTGGTTGAACAGTTGTGTGCGTGCATTGGTTAAGTGTAGTGTGCCCCCCACCCCCAACCCTTTCTGAATCGCTTCCTCCGCCTGCTCATTCCAAAACGTAAACAACGCTTCTCCCGTCTCATCTTCCAATCGAATGCTCAAATATTTTCCTTCTTTCCCGTTTTTGGTGAACGTCTTGATTCGGTCCGCTATTTTGACGCGCGCATGCACGTCCACGTTGTTCATTCCCGGTTTCAATTCCCCGATGCTTATTTTTATGGTTTTTTTTTCAAATAGGGGGAGGTGGACGTTCATTTCCTTTCCCACCAGGACCAGGGCCCCCTGTTCCGTTAACAGTCCAGAAAATTTGGTTATTTTCTCGTTCATCTTTTGGCGGATGATTTCCTCTTCTACCCCGCTCTCATGGGATATTTTTTGAATCGCTTCCCCCGTATCGAATGCCAATGCGTTTGTCATTCATTCATTATGTTTTTCGAGTATTTATCCCTGTTTGTTGGGTTTGGTCAAACTCAATGCTTTTTATTTGTACAAGGTGTGATTCATTCCGATGTGGGAAGAGATTGGTGGAAACATTTACGCGTCGTTTGGGACGGACAACGCGAGTCATGCGTACGTGTTGGTGGGAAAAAAGGTAGCGTTAATTGATTCGGGTCTGGCTCCGAGTGCCCGTCAGTTGAAAGAAGGGCTTAATTCCATTGGCATTACCCCCAAAGACGTGCAGCTTATTCTCCATACGCACGGTCATGCCGACAATTTCGCGTTGGATTATTTGTTTCCCAAGGCCGAGGTGTGGATGCATCCCGCGGATGCCATATATGTGAACGCCAAGGATCCCGTTTTTTCCATCGTGCAGGGATTGAATGTTCCCTTGTTGAAGTGGCCGGCCGTGGTACACACGTTTACGGATAAGCTGGTGTTCGATTTGGGCAATTTCTCCGTGCAAGCATTGTTCACTCCTGGCCATACCAAGGGAAGCGTTTCCTTCATGGAACAAACTAAGCGCTGGCTCTTTTGCGGGGACGCATTGTTTTCAACGGGTTTGGGCCGATGGGATTTGACAAGCGGAAACAAGCCCCAAGTCATTTCTTCCGCGCGAAAAATTCTTTTCTCGAGTCCAAAAATGATTTTGCCCGGACATGGACTTCCCATCAAAGCAAGGGGAAGCGCCTCCATTGCCCGACAATTGGAGCGCTTGATGATGGAAGAAGTCCCGGAAGCATTCTACTAGTTTTCCTTCAGAAACTTTCGTTCAATCAAGTCAATATATGTATTGACGGCATCGATGACTCCAATGCATTTGTGATGACCCCAATCTCCTGCAACAGGGTGTACAATCAGCATTTTATGGTTCAGCATCACCGATGCTGCTCGTTTGCTCCCATTCTCCATTTGAGTTCGTACTTCCTGAATGGCTTCTTTGATTTCATTAGCGAATCTTTTCCTTGATTTCCCGGCCGCATCTCTTCTCAGTCGCAACAAAACCTTGCTTGAGGTATTCGTCCGGACATAATCTCCTTCCATTGAACGATTGGGTGCGAAGACATAACGTTGCAAGAAGTCTTTCGCCTTTCCCGTAAATGTGGCCTGAGCAAAGACACGAGCTAGTAATTCAGCGGAGTTGCGACAGAGTTTCTCATTTTTCTCAAATCGTTTTAGTATTTTGAATCCTTCCTCTACCGTTCGGACATTTGCAAAATATTTCCGTGCGAGCTGCTTGCGAATCTCAACGTCCAAACGTTCATTTCCATATTCTTCCTTGGTTTTCCAATGACGGGATGGGAAACTGCCTTTGTATTGCGCGCGTTCTTTTTTAGGTGCGCTTCCACTGAGCGCACGCGGTTTTCGACCTCTAAAGTAACTACGAGCACTTAGGGCTGGCATTTTGATTCTACGGTTTGCTCCTATAAGTATCTTCGTCAATCTCCCTTTTTGCTCCCGTGTGGTTGTCGAAACACTCGCTTTTTAAGGGGATTTTGATTGAGTTGTTTTGGAAGTGACCCTTATGCTGCACACCCATCCTAAATCCAAAAGTGAAAAGTCAAGTGCCTCTTTTTCTTCCCTCATGGGTCCGCAGCAGGGAAAAGTGTATCGGCAGATTTTGGAGAATGCCAAAAAAACCCCTGGGCAAGTGTTTGTGGTCATTGACCCGCCCGACCATTCTCCGGAGCAAGTGAAAGAAATGGCGGCTGCGGCCGACCGTGCGGGGGTCAGCGCGTTTTCAGTAGGAGGTAGTTTGGGTGCGCAGGGAAAGTTGTTGGATGATTGCATTGCGGCGATTAAATCGGTTTCAAAAAAGCCCGTTATTTTGTTTCCAGGAAACATTGCCACCATTTCTCCGAATGGGGATGCCATTTATTATTTGTCCATGCTCAATTCACTCGACCCCTACTACATTTCGGGTGCGCAGATGGCCGCCGCATATCCCGTGGGGAAAATGAAGCTCGAAACCATGGGAACCGCGTATTTGGTGTATGAGCCCGGCCAGGCCGTAGGGTGGGTGGGAAGTGCCAAGCTTTTGCCTCGTTCCATTCCCTATTTGGGGGCCGTTTCCGCACTCTCTGCCCAAATGTTGGGGATGCAGATGATTATTTTAGAGTCAGGAAGCGGTGCCCCTTCCCCCGTTCCTCCTGAATGTATCGCGGCGGTGCGAAAACTCGTTCACTTGCCCATTGTGATTGCGGGCGGTGTGCGTACGCCCGAAAACGTGTCCGCATGCATCGGCGCGGGAGCGGATATTGTTCATGTGGGAACGAGTATTGTAAATGCCGCGAATGGCAGTATTGCCAAAGCCGAAAAGCTCATGAAAGAGTTGGTTCAAGCCGCGCAGAGGGCGGGAAAAGCACGGCAATAATTACAACGATTCGTAGTATTTTTTCAGCAGCAATGCATCTCTTTCCTGTCCTGGACATTCGGTAATGCAAATTCCGCCGATATTAAACTCTTTGAAACTTTCTACCATCGCTTTCCAGTTGAGCGTGCTTTCGTGTGAATCAAAGCTCGTGTGATATTTTTCCCCTTTATCGGTAAAAGTAATGCCACAGCACTGGATGTGCAAATCGTTCAAATAATTGGAATCAAATTTCTCTATTTTTTCGAGTATTTCATCAAACTTTTCTTTTTTGGTTAGGATTCCATTGTGCGTCGCGTGGTAATGTCCAAAATCCATGCACCATGAGATGTTTTTTTCATGCGCAATGTCCATTACTTCCTCCAAACTTCCCCATTGGGATTTTTTTCCCGCGTATTCGGGGGCTATTTTTATTTTGATTTTATCCGTGTTTAACCGCTCATTTATTTGGTTGCACGCGTTCACTATTTTTTGTTGGATGATTTTGAAATCATCCTGATGTCTAAACGCCGCGTGCACGGCCACGCTTTCCGCGCCGCATAAGCCGCCCATTTTGCATGCTAAATACAATCGTCCAATGCTCGCATCAATTATTTCTGGCTTTTTGGAATTGAGGTTGATGTAATAGGGAGCATGGACCGTCAGACGAACGTTCATCTTTTCACGTATTTGATTGACTTCGCGTGCTTTGGCTTCATCCTTGACGTAAACGGCTTGCACGAATGCTAGTTCCATGGCATCCAATCCCAATTCCTTTATTTTTTCAATCCCTTTTACGAGTCCTTTTCCTTCCGCCGCTGCGGGTATTCCAGAGGGTCCAAACCACAACTTTTGGGTCATTTAGCAGCATTAGGTGGGGTTGATTCTAATAATGAGGCGTTTTTGCCCCCCTATTCCCTTTTGTTTGTTTTTTCAAACCCATAATTACTTAATGGGTTTCGGGTTGGGTTTGGATTATGCCTGCCCCCAAGAGTAAAAGTCTTCCAAACAAGAAGATTGCTTTTGAGGGTCGGTTGAAATCTCCGGATGCGCGAATTACTTCTCGTTTTTCAGGCACAACTCCTTTTTCTCTCACTCTTGATGCAATATTGAAAGACGAAAAGGTAGGTTCGTTTGGGTTTGAAACCGATGGCTCCCCGGCCTTTCAATCATTGTTGTCCAAATCCTGTTCCCTTTTTGTAGGTAAATCGCAAAGCGAAGCCGAAGCACTCGCATTGGTTTTTTTTTCAACTGAAATAAATCCAACCCTTGAGCAAAAAGAATACGTTTCATTTGTCTGGAACGTCCTTCAAGATGTGGTAGCACGCCTTCCCTTCGATGATCCTCTTTCCCGTACCGTACGAAAGATTTCAAAGCTCCATGACGAGTTTCCGTTAGGGGATATGGGGATGGATTCAGAAGATTAACTTTTTCTCTTATTTCGGTTTGATTTATTTTTTTTGTATTTCCTCAAACGTTTTTTGCAGTGCCTCTTTCGTGCTGAATTTGGGTTTCCATCCCGTTGAAAGGGCTTTGGAAATGTTGTATTCGCGGTGCTTGAGCAACCGTTTCACGTGTGCGGGAATAAGGAGTTGTTTTTTTCCGGTTACTTTTCCCTTCAATGCCCAAAAATGACTCCCAATGAGTCCCACTATTTTGGGAACGCTTTTAGGGGGCTTAACGTGCTCGATTTCTGCAATCATGTCGACTACTTCCCGCAGCGAGTGCGTTTCGTTTTCGGCCGCAATGTATATTTCATTGTACATCTCCTCATTTCCAACTGCGTGCGCAATGAAGTCCACTAAATCATCCACATAAATCATTTGCCACGCATTTTCTCCTTTTCCAATGAGGGGAAAGCCCTTTCGAACGATTTTGAATATGGATTCCCAATAGGGGGTGGGACCCATTACCATAGCAGGCCGAATAATGGTGACAGGGAACACTTCCTGCATGTTCCAGACTTTTGCTTCCCCCTCCTTTTTGCTTCGTTCATACGGCGTAATGGGGCTCATTTCGCTTTTTTCGTCTAAACGTGTTGTCGATTGCCCAAATACTCCTACTGAACTGATGAAAATGAATTGATTAATCCCCTCTTCTTCGCTTGCCATGAGTAGGTTTTCCGTTCCCCCCACGTTCACTTTCATTATTTCGCTTTCTCCTTTGCTCTCATCAATCTCTGCCGCGGCGTGAATGACCACGTCCACTCCATGAATGGCTTTTTCCACGTCCTCAAGTCGCGTAATGTCTTTTCCATTTTCACGGGAAAATTCAACAATGGTGTGTTTTTTCTGCAGGCGCGAAACAAGGCGGCTTCCTATCATCCCGTTGCTTCCCGTAATGAGTATCTTCATAGAAAATTTACTCATGACTGAATTATAAGAAGGAAGGTACAATCTCCGAGACCAGGGAGGGGAAGGAATATACGAGGAGAATCCCCAACAGCAAGAAGGGGGCAAATTTAGGCAGGTTTCGATACACGGGAATCTGTGTCAGTCCCCGGTGCTGTAACCCTTTTACGTCGACCGTTCCAACCAAATTAGGAATGTCTTTTCCCCATTTTTCTTTCTCCTCTTTGGTCAAATGTTCAACGGCCAACACTTCATCATCTTCCAATTCTGAAATGGAAATGCGTTTCAGAAACGAGTGTTTTTTCACTTCATCTTCAAATGCATAAAAAAGAACCCCCAAAATCAATGCCAGTGCCATGGTAATCACCCAAAAAAAGGAAAGGAGGTCGGTTTGAATGATTTGGCTTAAAATAATGGCTGAAACCAGAATCAATATTCCTGAATTTCTTTTTCGAGAAGTGTTCCATTTTATTTTTGGTTTAGTGAGCAAAAATCCCCCGACGTAATAGAGACACAACACGATGCTCGCGCTCACCGCAGCCACCAATAATACGGCCAGCACAAAAATCATTCCCTCATACACCGGCTGTACCAGCGCGATTCCCGCGAGGAGCTTTACATCCCCTCCCCCCATTTTTC
>JAGVNS010000111.1 GCA_020053155.1 Nitrososphaerota archaeon | reverse complement strand
TTCATATGGGCTTTCTTTCTTCGCTCGGGGATTCAATCAATCTCATCAAGCAGACTTTTCTCGTGGTCAAAAAGAACCCCGCGATTGTTTCGCCTACGTTTAGGGAATTACTGATTGTTATTGTTCTCTATGTTCTCGCGGCCATTGGACTCATTGGGTATGTGCTCACCTTTATTTTTGTGCAGAGCGACTCCACAGTCGTCTTTTCTATTTTAGGAACTGATTATTCGTATTCGGCCGCCGGATTTACGAGCATTGCCAGCACACTATTCTATGTATTTGGAATTATTCTCCTTTTTCTTTTTCCGTTTGTCAAAACCTACTACCGTGCGGCACAATCCTGGATGGTTTATGAAACGTTTACTAAAGGAACGGGAACGTTTAAGGACGGGATTTCGCGCGCTCGAAAAAACATGGGAGACATTTTTGCGCTAACAATTATTGACATATTGGTTAACGCCCTCTCCCGACAATTGAAGAGCGGGGGCAAGGGTAAAGGGATTATTGGTATCATTCTGGGAATTATTCTCTTTTTTATTGCACGATTCATCGAGGAAGTGTGGGATTTAGTGGGGCATTATTTGCTCCCCGCAACCATCATTGAAGACAAAAACATCATCGAAGCCATTCCTTCGCTCAAAAACATGCGCAACAACGTTCCGGGCGCGTTAGTGGGAGTGTTTGGGATTGACTTTGCCGGGGATTTAGCCAAGGGACTCTTGTTCATACTCCTTTTTGTGTTAGGAATTGGTGCAATTGCTCTTGGAATCTTTTTCGGGTTGTGGTGGCTGACAGTACTGCTCATCATTCTCTACATTGGAATATTCATCATCTTTGGAGTGTTCCTCGACATGCTCAAAACGGTTTACTTTACCCTTTTCTACATGGCCGTTAACCATCCGGGGGAAATTCTCCCCGAGTATAGAGATGAAGTCACGCGCTACTTGTTGAATCCCTCTGTTTCCACAGCAAAGGGTGCCAATTCGACTGCTGCAACGTACCCATCTCAATCCACTCCCAAACTTTCTCCATCGGAAACAGCCGAGCAAGTGGAGAAACTAACTCCGTTTGTTCAGCAATATCGCCAGCAAAACATGACAGATGCACAGATAACGGATTTGTTAAAACGATACGGGTGGCCGGATTCCACGATCAAAAAAACCCTTGAAAAGTAACGGATGATAAAAAATGATTTTTGGATTATTTGGTTCAAAGGGAAAAATGGAAGTACAATTAAAACAATTCAACTTTCATCCCGGGGAAACCATTGAGGGAATGATTATTCTCCAGCTCAATGAGAAGGTAAACGCCAAAGGAGTCAGCATCCAATTTAGGGGAACGATGAACACCACTTCAGGGGCTATTAATAATCGACAAACCAGCGAGACGGTATTGATTGACGTGAGTCAACCATTAGATAGGGAACGCGAATACGAGCCCACGCCCGCACCCCTTACGTACCCATTCAAAATCGTCATTCCCGAAAACGTGATTCCTCCCGAAGTAACGGCTCCGGCTATTGGAGGCGTGTTGGGGGACGCATTAAAACTGGGTCAAATGTTTGGAGCCCTTCCCAGTGTCACCAAAACGTATCAATGGGAATTAAACGCAAAGCTCGACATTCCATGGGGAGGGGACGTTGGGCAAAAAATACAAATTACGGTTTCTCCCAAAACATAGCGAATTATTTGGGCTGAAAATACCCATCCTTGAAAACGAATTCAGGCATGGGCGTGAAACGGATTCGTAACCCTACTTCACCGATTACATTCCAGAATTCTGCCATCGTTTTCTGAAAATCCGCCCGAGTTAATTGGTTGTTTGCGAATGCCTGCGCAATGGCTGAATATTGTTTTACAGCTCCTTCTACAATATCAGGGTGTGTCTGTTCCATCTCCTGCCATTTTTTTCCCACGTGAACGCTGACATACCCCATTACTTTTCCTTCGGTAGAAATGGGTGCGATGTGCATGGTTTTTACATGTACCTTCTTGCGTGGTGATTGCAGACGATTGAGAAGGAACCCTATGTCAATCGGGGATGGATACATCTGAAGCAGGGGATTTTGCTGTATGGGACGATGCGTATGGATGCTGGACCGTGCCTTCCTCCACCAACCAACTCTTATATTCGTATTTCCCGATTCCCGTGTGATGGAGGACCCCACCAAAAGACCATGTCTTCCTTCTTCTTTGATGAATGCTATTTCTTTTTGAGTAATACCTGGGACTGATTCAATCATTTGCCTCGCACTATTTGGAAGTGCCGTAGGAAATTCCCTATCAAATCCATATTTTCGCGTGACAAATGGAGCGCATGATTCCATCAATGATGCTAGACCCAATCCCAGCGCCACTTTGACAAAGGTTCGGCGAGAAACACCACGTGATTCTCTTGGAACTATCCTTTCGCGGTTTCGAAAACGCAATCGTATTCTTTCCCAGTATTTCCGAATCGGCATTCCCATGTAATGTTTTTTGTCCAATAAAAACAGAGGCGAGAGTCGCCGGCCGTAAGCGGCCTTCTGTTTTGTCCGCATTCGCCTGAGCGTCGATGTTCGACTTGCACTCCCCGTCGGGGACTCGTTTCAATGCACGCGGGGCAACGTCCTTTCTTCAATTCATCCTGCGCCCCGTGGCAGACCGTGTC
>JAGVNS010000140.1 GCA_020053155.1 Nitrososphaerota archaeon | reverse complement strand
TCGTAGCGAACTATGTCCGCCGACAGGCGGACCAAACAACTCTCAAAAAGTTTTCCTAGCGGGATACCCAGGCCTTCAGGCCTGGGAGGAGGTCATTGATTTTTGATTTGAATAAGATAGTGTGATAACAATCAGGGATGCGAGACTATTATTAACGATTGCACGTTGAATTTGGAATGTTTAAGGTGTCGCAAATGAAACTGTACCGATTCAGCCCAATAAAAACCAAAGGACAGTTGATTGAAGCCGTCAAACACACCCACTTTGCGTGTTATGTTCTCTGCAAGCAATTCTTTGGCAAATATCTCCCCAATGCGGGCAACATAGGCATTTTCTGCCATTATTCCAACGAATACGATTTCTTGAATAAACTTCGCCAAAAATTGACGGAGCCCAGCAATGCCTTCAATCAAAAATATTTTCCTTTGTACGATCCCATTGTGATTCCGGCCAAAGGGGGGAGTGCCAGAGACCACCTACACGCACTTTTACGTCCGAAAACCCGACCCTTATCGTCATCATGTGGGGGATGTTGATTTCTTTATGGAACCGGCAAAGTACACTAAACTCAAACAAGCCATGTTAAAGGGGAAGATTGTGCCTGGCGCGCGTGTATTCAATCGTCCAGATATGGATATGATCGAACTTTACAATCCAGATGTGGATGCACTGGGATACGTCAGCACGAAAAAGATGACGCGGGCCGTGCGCAAAAAAAATCGACCTGTCAAATAATCACGAAAAAACTCAAAAGTGAAGTTAGTGGGTATCACCAACTTATCATGGTTTTGAACCCACCATGGGCGAAGCGTTTCATGTCCATGATGTCACCCATTTTCTTCATTATCTTTTCCATGTCTTTCATGGAAGGGTCTTTCATGACTTTCTTGTTGACTTCATCGCGGTGTTTGCGTGATTTGTATGCAATGAACGAGAAAATAACCGTTTCCCCGCTTATTTCTCAGTGATGGTCAAAAAACCGCAGTTCCCCTGGCAAGTCCACAAATGCAATTCCCAATTCGTTGGCTTTGGCCAGGACTTTGTCAAAGTTCTGCCCACCATGGGGGGCCAATACGGCCGTTATTCCCAAGTCTCCGCACAGTTCAATGGAGTCCGTAAATGGGAAAAATCCATCTGATATCAGGCATGAACCTTTAATGGAATAATCTGCGGCACGGGAGCGATTTTCTTTTTGAGCCAATTCGGTGAGGCGCTTGTTTTTGTAGACCGCCCCATCGATGCACATGATTCGGTCTTGTTGTCCCGTTCCTAATCCGGTGGAATACCCGTTCTTTACCATTCGAATGGAATTGGAGCGCAGTTTTATCCGATAGCCCGTTAACAAATCGTGTAATTCATTTTCCGTGGGTTTGCGACTTGAAACAATGTAGGGGCGCAAATCCTCCATCGTGCGAATAGGCGTCAGTAATGCATCCGCGCGAATAATCGACCCATCCGGTAGGCGTTTTATTTCTGACAAAGAAGGTTGCCCCACAAACCGGGGAATGGATTTGAATGCGTTTGTATCATACTGAAAAATGCGCATGCTTCCTTTGAAACGCTCAACCACCCCTTCTCCAAAGGAAGGGGCCACCAACACTTCCGTAAACAATTCCGCCACCGCTTCCGCGGTCTTCATGTCGACTTCGCGGTTGAAAAAAGCCGTTCCCCCAAATGCGGCGCGAAAGTCCGAGTCGCGGGCTTTTTTGTATGTCTCGCTCAAATGCTCGGGTGCATATTGCGTGGCAAACCCGGAGGGGTTTTCGTGCTTCATAATAGCCACCGAGGGAGAATCAAAATATCCCACCATTAACGCGGCGTAAAAAATGTCCTCAAAATTTGTTTGAGAAGGACCCCCTTTTCCCGTGCGCAACTCTTTCAAACTTCCCAAAAAAGAATTTGGGTTGTACAATGCAGCCGTTTGCGTGGGATTGGTACCATACCTCAAATCCATTACTTTAGGAGAAGGGACGGAGTCATTCACGTGCAACGAATCAGGGTGCACCCCCACGTGTTTGGTGGCCAATGGGTCCACTTTTGTTTCAACCATTTATCATTCCTCCGTTTTCCTTTAGGGATTCATTCGATTGTGAATGGAAAACTCCCAACCACCCGGGCCTTTTCCATTTCGCACGCCGGCCAATGCCCAGACGCGCAACTCACCATATTTTTCATCCACGTATTCGGAGTTATCGTAAATTTCACTCGCTAATTCGCGTGCGTTGGTGGCGTGGGGGATGTATGCTGTTTCCCCTTTCACCAGTTTTTGGGGATCCAAGTTTTGATAGTCCACGTTTCCATCGTACGTGGAGACCCATTTCATTTCTCCCGCTTGGGGTTCGAAAAATAATTGATGGGCGCTCCCGCGTTGAGCCGAAATGCCCAGCACCGAACCAAAAGCATTATTCCCGAGCGGAAAAAGAACCCCCACTACGCGCGATGTGGGTTTGGTTGGATTGTCATATTCCGGTCCAATCACCCCCAATATGCGTGTGGTCAAATCGCGCGTTTTTTCTTCCATGGAAGCAAACTTGTACATCTCAAACAAGGGATCATTGGGCGCTTGGGAATTGGAAATGATGAGCAAACCCGTTTCCGGGTCCACGCGCACGGCTTGATAATGACGAAAAGCATCGAATGCTTCGTCCTTGTTTAGTGGTTTGATGCGAATGGCATTTTCTCCTGGCAGAAAGGGAGTCGCATATCGTTGTTGGGACGCCGGGGAACGGCCTGAACCAAAATAGGCAAACGCATATTCCCCATTCTTCAATCGCCCGGTAAAAATCTGCCTACCGGGATAATTTCCCCCAGGATTTGCCATGCAGGAGAAACAACCCTGGGTATATTTAAGGGTTGACCATCCAATTGTTACATGTATTATCCCGAAATAAGGTCCTCTCTAGAAATTTAGCAAGGTCTCTAGAGTACCTTGCTATGCGGACTCTAAATCAGCGGAAACTACGTTGGGTGA
>JAGVNS010000016.1 GCA_020053155.1 Nitrososphaerota archaeon | reverse complement strand
TAAGCGCAACCAGTTCATTCACTTCACTCCGTTACTTATGTAGCGTTTGAAGTTTATAATCGTAGAAGTTGAAAAAGGAACGAATTGCGGTAAAAAGCGAAAAAAGAAAGAGAAGGCCTACTGCGGTATCGAAGATACCGCAATCGTAGTCCCTCGGTGTAGCCGGACGAAAACGGCTTAAAAGTCAAACGGCTTCACCGTCTTCCGCCCGCCCCCATTGCAGCGGTCAATGGCGTGCTTCATAAGGGATTCCACCTGCTCATTCAACGCATCATACGCATCCGAGGACATCATCATGTTCTTTCCCCGAATGTAATCCGCCACTTTTGATTTTACAATATAGGTTTCAGCCATACACATTCCTCCCAAAACAACCCATTATTTTCAACCCAAATAGGGGGTTGTAGAAAAGAAATATTTCCAAACTTTATAAGAGTAGCATCGTAAAACTCCAGGGAATGGCAAAATTAAGGCAAATAGCGCATCCTGGTGAAAAAGGAAAAAGAGGGTGGCCTACTGCGGGATTGGTAAATCCGCAACGTAGTCCTTCGGTGTAGCCAATGACGAAAACGGCTAGATACACCGTCGGTTCGCCCATCATTCATCATGAATCAGAATAATGCATCTCGTCATCCGGTGCAATGATTTAAACCACATCAAATGCTCTTTAATGCGTTGGTTGAACGCTAACGGGTTATTATCCCTCCAGGGGTTTGAATCCAAAGGTTTCGTAATACTGGAGCAATTTGAACAAGTAGGCGGCCGCGATGAACAATACCACTTCCAACACCGCAAAAATGAATCCTATTGCCAACCCAAAATACCACCCAATAAAGAGGGGGATGGCAAAGAAAACGACGCTCAACACCGTGCGCAGCACGCGCTGGCGCTGGCGCTGGGTTTCTGAAACCATTTTCACGAAAGCGCGGCGAAACACCACATCCGAAGCGATTCCCGCCAGCGTGCACAATCCCAAAAAGATGGCACTCGCACTCGGACCGGTTACTTCCACCAAATCGGATACCGATTGAACGACACGGTTGGAAAAACGGGTGAATGTTTCCACGATTTCATGGGGGATAACAATGCCCGTGCCCTTGATGACCACATCTCCTTCCCCAGTCTGTGAAACCACATCCGTTATTTCAGGCAAAACAAGCGAACTGACAATGTCAGAAAAATCATCGGAAGAAGAAGAACCGCCGGTAAACTCCCCCTCAATGAAAAAAGAAAAAGCGGTTTGCCCCAAATTTCCCACTCCATCCTGTGAAAAAATGGACACGTCCATCTGGCTTCCACCCGGAATGCCGCTGGGAGGAATGACGCACGATGCAATCGTACCATTCCCGCTAGGGGCGCAGGAAAAGGAAACATTCTTCCCATTGATGATGACCGATTCCACCAGTATGGGAATGCTCGCGTCTTCCATGACAAACGTAATCGCGGATGGAACGGCCGAAACACTTCCCGACGGGGCATAATTGACCAGGCGGGGGGGATACCCGTCCATGATGAGTGAAACGGGAGGAGAGTTCCCGTTGAGTTGCTCATCCTCCAACCCCTCCACGAAAAGGGTATTCGTTCCCTCTTCAGGGGGGTTGTCTTCAGCGAACGATACAGTGTCGGATGAAGGAAAGGAAAAGGGAATGGTGCACCGAATGAGGGTGGCGCTCAAACCCTGACAGTCAGGATTGACGTCGAAGGATTGATAGTTATCTACCAACTCATCCACCAGCGTCAGAATTTCCCCGGATGGACCCATCGTTTTTACGCGCGCGTGTAGTTTGGTAACGAACGAAAAATCGATGATGTCAAAAATAAACTGTTTATTTCCCGATTGTGTCCACACCTCGTTTGGGGAAGGGCTGATAAGAGACAATGCAAGCGTGCTCATGTCGATTGTAACCAGTCCGGGCGAAGAAAGGGATTGGGATTCATTCCCCGAGGCATCCACCACCCGCACTCCCAGGGTGTACGACCCATCCGGGGCCACAAGACCTTTGGAATCCGAGTGAAGGGTCACGTTCAAATCGCACGACTGCATGCTCGTAAAATCCGTTCCCGAGCATGAGCCCGACACCACCGGAAAGGAAACCCCTAACTCATTCAAGGGAACGTGGTCAACCAACACAATTTCAGTAATGGAATCAGACAAGAAAACGGTGACATACAATGAATCCCCTTTATCAGAATCCATTACATTAAACCCAATTTGTTTTTGAGTGGGGGGAGGAGAAGACTTTGTCCATGTGACAGGAGTGGGGGGATTCACTAGTGTAACGATAGGAAAGAAAATTCCTTCCCCAAAAACGGTTGAAGGAAACCACTTCAATTCACCCGCATTTTCATCCCACAATATGAATGGAATGGTTCCCGTCTCAAAATCAAACGAATCGTGACTCACGATGAACGCATCTCCCGCAGGATCTCCTTCGGGAGTGAGAACAGGAAAAAGAGGATTGGGTCCCGCGACCTCATCTCCATGCATCAGATAACCCATGGGTTGAATGAGACCATTCGAAAGGGAAACGTTTCCAACCCAGGCAACATCATTGGCACTTTCAGGATAGGAATGAACCCCCCACCCCGAGACAAAAGAATAAGGATTCAACACCGAAAGGTCGACGGGAGAACAATCGGGAGTACATGCAAGACCCACTACCTGACCATTTCCCCAAGCTCCCACCCAAAAGCCATCGGACTTTGGACTTGCCGAAAAAGGAACCCCATCCAACGAAGCAGCATACACGAGTTGGGGAGTGGACCAAGAAAGAGAAGAAGAATCAAAAAAGGAATAAAAAAGGGCAAACGGACCGGTATCCTGGCCGCTGGGAGAAGAATAATCCAACCAAATCGAGGAAAGGGAACCATCCCCGTTACTCACTACCGCAGGAAGTTGGGAAAAACCATTCCCCCCTAATGAGATATCAGGACTCAACTCACCTAAACCATCCGTGGGATTGATCCAGTTCTCGGTCAGACTGCAATTGGATGAAAGATTGCAAATTTTGTTGAATATTCCTGGAATGCGGGTCGCCGAATCCATATCCCCATCATCAAAGACGATTGAAAGCCACTTTTCCCCGGCATCCGAGAATAGGGACATCTGGGGAGAACGATATTTGTGAACCCACGTCCCCCCACCCACATCCACGGAGGGATCCAATATGGGCGACGCATCCGACCATGATAAGGGTTGTCCGCAATCGGAAGGGACAGCACAAAAACTGTAATAGAGCGTGCTCGTTCCCAAAATCTCATCCTGCACGGAAAAAGAGAGGTGAAATCCCAAAGAATCCGATTGAATCGTGGAAGAGGAAACCATCATGTCATTCACGTTGGATGGAATGGATGCGAAACCCAAACTCTCCACCTCAAAACCGGCAGACCATGAAACCCCATTCGTGTTCGAAAAAAACAAGCGGCTGCCCGTAATCGTTTCCACTATGGAAACAATAGTATCATCCCGCATGGCAATCGTGGGTTGGGAAACGGATGCGTCACTTGGAAGGGGGGCAGGGGACAGTGGGGACAATGATTGGGGAAAAAAACCCGTGAGAAACCCTTGGGCAGGAAAAAAAGAATAACATGTTTCGTTCCCCGCACAGCAACGCGCATTGGGTTGTGAATATCCCCAATTTTTAAGAGTAGTGGGATACCCACACGAAAGGGTCTCCGAATGCTCAAGGGTGGGAACCGAACTGCACAAAAGACCGCTCGGATCGCTGTTTGAACACCCAACGGTATTATCACACATCCACAAGCTCACCAATTGAACGGAAGGAATCGCTCCGCCCGAGCATTGCGCATAAAAATGAACAAACCCCCCTAGGGGGACGGGGCCATTGTTTTGGGCCGTATCTGGAAGCGACCCCCCCGGAGGAATAGAACCCCCCCCTCCCGGAGTTGAACCGCCCGACGAAGGGCCCGAACCCCCTGAGCTAGTTTGGGCCACAACCAAAACGCTCACCAATACGATGAAAATTCCAACCCATTCCCACATGCGCCGCATTCACGGACCGAGGATTTGGGCCATAAAAAGGTATCCAAAACCGGGCGAGGGAAGAAGGGTTTAAAACCAAAATTGAGCTTTGTTTCCATACGAAAAAGGGTTGGAGGAAAGGTCAATGTCTGAAATAGAAAAAGTGGAAAATAAGGATCCTTCCTCTTCGGAGGAAGAGGGGACCATTGAAGAGAGCAAGCTCCCATTTCCCCGCGCAACGGTCACCAACATGATGCGCCAATACCTGGATGAAGGAAAACAAATCAAGGGACAAGTGAAAGATGAAATGAACATTTGGCTGGGGAAAATGGTGGAACGCATCGCCAAAAAAATGAACGCGCACCCGTACACATATATTGATTATGGAATGCTCCGCGAAGCACTCGAACCGTACGAAAAAATCCAGGATGTAGAACAGGAAAAAGAACACATCATCAAACAATTAGAAGCCGTAAAGAGCGCGTGCGATGTGCTGATACGCGAAGTGGATAGAAAGTTTAACCTGTAGCGGGCCAATTTCGCATGGCCACCACGAAGACTACATCGCGGGTTTTCCAAACCCGCAGTAGGCGTGCCACGTTTTGATTTCTTTCTCAATCAAAAAAAGGAATTTTCCATTTCTTTAGAGCGGGAAAAAGTTTCACCATTACCCAAAAAATCCCAAAGAAAACAACCAATGCAAGATAGTCCGTTAAAAAATCACGGATGGAAAAGGAAATGCTGGGATGGGCCGCCGTGAACCAATATCCCACATTATGCAGAATGGTGGCAATGAAAAAAAGCTTCACCAATCCTTTCCCATCAAACACTTTCATATGCTTCACCAGCAAAAACATCCACACGGCAATGAGCGCGTGCATAAGCTGGTGGAAAAAATACTCCCACACCTGAACCAAATTAGCAAAAACAGGCATGGTGATGAAGGGAATATTTAGGGCAATGGGCTGACCATAATACGAAATCCCGTGCCCAAAAAATATAAAAAAAGCAACCACCTTAACAAAAATAATCGCTTGAATACTCACAAAAAACATCCAATCGCGAAAAAACGTTTGGGGTTCACACCCGTATGAAAAGAGTTTCATGCGTGAAAGAAAACAGAATCCATTAAAAGCGCATCTCACGCTCGACGAGCGGCCAAATGGAGAGAATTTTTTTGGAATGAAGGGAATAACCCCCCTCCAAGACTTCCCTCAACTTGCTCACGTTCCGAACTTTGCGAACATAGCTCGCTTTCTCAAAATCAATAATCGTTACATTTTCCTGTCTATCTACCAAAATGTTGTGCAGCTTCCCCCCTAACTGACCATGGTCTAATCCCGCATCATCCAGACGCTTGGCTTGCTCGAACAAATTATTTAACACCATTTTTATTTTATCTTTACTTTTCCACCCATCAATCCACTTACTCAAAGGAAGCCCATCCACATACTCCATAACAATGATTCCGGCTTCGACGTTGTATTCCATTAATTTTGGTCCTACATTCACTTCATTCGCCATTTGTAATAAACGAGCTTCCTTCTCTACCATGTTCATCCGACGGGATTTTCGATGCTCAATCTTCGCCGCAAACCTTTTCCCGTTCTTTTCCACCAACCAAACGCCCCCGCTTCTTCCGCGGGCGAGAAAAACGTGTGTTGAGTAATGATTAGAAGAAAGCCACTCTAGAACAGGATCCGAAATGCGAGGAATGAAAACGGACATGGAGAATCACCCTGATAGAGATTTAAGGTTTAAGTCTTTTTGGCTATTACTACAATTAAGTCGTCTTTTCGTAATGATCGCGTTTTTCTCATCTCTTTTATTTGATAATAATGCTGGAGGAAATTAATCCATTGTTTTTGCGTCCATAAATTTCGGTGACCGATTTGATCGTTTTGAAAATAGTTATCATTACGCTTGGATTTGATGGGAACCGAAAAGATGACAATTGGAGCAATTTTCAATTGCATATCTAAAATGATGCGAACTTGAGAATCCTCATAATGCTCAAGCACCCCGCCGTGAGTAATGGCGGACAGTTGGTTTGGCTTGAAGCGCTGATCTATATCAAACAGGTCTGTTTTGTACAACTGAACGGATTCTCCATAGTTTTGACAATTGATGCGGGCGATTTGGAGCATTTTTTCGTTGTTGTCAATGGCTTTGACTTTGAACCCGGCGCGGGAAAGACTGATGGCCGTTCTTCCCAATCCCGTTCCTGCTTCAAGAATAGTTGTTCCTGGTTTGACCCACCTTTTTACAACATTTACAAATGGCCGATCATTGATTAATGACTTTTCGAACATAGAATCATCCATAATGAGCCGGGCATACTTTTCCCGATAATGCTGGTACCAATCCACTTTGGGGAAGAACTTTTCACTCTGGAGATCATCAAACAAACTCACCAGGTTTCGGTATATTGGCCAATGCCGCTGATTGGCCATCTTTTCCAATGCCCTGTTTGCGTTCACACTGATGGGAAATTCAACGAATTTCATCATGTAAAAATCGTCTTCAGTATCCCCCAGTGCAATCGAGTCTTCCGTCGTAAGATTTTTTTTCTTGAATATCTCCATCAACTCTTTTTCCTTACTCCCAGCCTTCCACATGGTATTGAGAAGTTTTCCCGTTGCCCCACCCTTTTTGTATTCAAAACGCGTTCCGATGACTAGTGAAATGCCTAAGTATTTTTGCAAGGGCAATAAACATTCTTCAAAGGCCCGCGAGATGGCAATAACCAAGTAATCTTTTTTCCGCAGAAAGCGGATTAGTTCTTTTGCGCCCGGATAGACTTTTTTGTAATGCACTTGCTCAAAATATTCTTGGGCCTGCTTCACTAAATCAATTTGTTCCATCCTCGAAATCCTTTTGCCCAACTTTTGATGATGATTTCTCCGCGCTTTTGATAGGAAATAATGCCCGCATTATTTCGTGAGACGGCCGATTGAATAATTTTGAATGAAGAATCCGGAAACAATCCTTTTTTGTGCAAATAATGGACAAAGAGAACGCCAATACTTCCTTCCGCAAGCGTGCGGTCAATATCCACCAATGCAATCTTCCGACGCCCGTTTCGTGTGGGTTTCATCCATGCAATCCCGGATATTCGCTGTTAATATAGTTCCCCTAGCGTAGTTTTTCAACACGGAAAGAATCCCCATTTTTGTGGTTCAACACCCATATCCCGCCAAAAAGGCTCTGTTGAAAGTCTTTTTTGGGGCTGTTTATAAACCCCGGCCGGTTTGAGCCTGCCGGGGTTGGGAGAAACCATTCGAGGTGGTTCTCCGTGAAAG
>JAGVNS010000057.1 GCA_020053155.1 Nitrososphaerota archaeon | reverse complement strand
GTGGTCCGCGTTATGACCCACTTTGATGTACAGTTTGGCATCCATGCAAACATATACCTCCAGTAGTTATATATAGTTGTCCCTTAATTCCCCGACATAGAGCCTCCAATTTTGGCGTATTCGGTGCTGATAGACTTCAATAGTTTCGGATGAAATAGATTTAGTATGATACTCTTTTTTGGGTGGATTTTTATAGAAATAATGGGCGTGGACGCGCTCGTGTTTACTACCATCATATCGGATGACTGTTACCCATTTGTCATGGTGCACTAGCAACAAGATGACCGCAAATTTTTGCACACCCTCGTCATTTGGAAAAAGTCTGATCCGGGTAACCATCATGGCCCTGGGTTCATCACACAAGTCCTCATATGAGGTATTGGACAACGGGTCAACACGCATAAATCAGTGTGTGAACAAGCGGTTTAAAAAATTAGGGAAAATTTTTGTAGTGTGCTCATGTCTCAATTTGCACGGTGATGGGGTCCATTTGTACCGCGTCCCCGTTTTTGGGGTTTAAGTAGGAGATTTGGAGCAGGCAGTTTTGTTCCCCTCCCGGGAGGGCGGATGGGGGGGCGGTTATTTGGAGTGTAGTGGTCGCACTGCTTCCCGTTTTTCCTTTTTCGGGGAGTTTCAAATCTAAAAAGAAACCCGAATCGAGTTGTTTGATGTACTCCGGGCACGTGCTCACGTCCATGAGGATGTTGTCGATGGGAAGACCCCCCATGTTTTCGAGTTTCAGCAGGGCATTCTTGCTTTCGTACTGTCCCGTGACCAAATCCTTTTGGAGGGCGTATTTTTTGAGCCCTGAAGTGGTGTCGAGGGTCACTTTCAACTCTACCAATGCTTCCGTTAAATTGAGTGTGAATGGGACGATTTGGCTCCAGAATCCCGTGTAGAGTTTTATTTCTCCCGTAATGGTGTCGGAGAGCACGTTTGAGGGAGCGAGAATGTTCAACACTATGGGAATGCTTTCCGATTTTTTGGGTGTAGTAAACGGAGAGGATGGGTTCCAGGAGAACCATTTTTGGGTGTTAGGAATATCGTTTTCCTGCGCTGATTTGACTTGAACGTCGGCTTTCACGCTTTCGGGAATGTCCACTCCCGAGTTGTTTCGGATGGTGAACGTTTTAGTGTACAGTTTGTTGGCCGTGACGGCGAACGTTTGGGGTGTTTTGGGGTTGATGTCCAACGCCAGGGATTTGAACAGCGTGTAACTGGCCCCCTTGCTTTCATTGGTGTATTTGATGCGAACCGTTCCCTTTTTGCTGTCCCCATTTTTGGTGTTTTTTACAAACGTTGAGGTGGGAACGCTGATGGATAACGTAACGGGCAACGTGGCGTTGGGATTGATGATAATGGTGCTGGGTTGCGTGGCAATGTCTAGTATTTTTTCATCCAAATCTCCATCATACACTAATTCGATGGTTTGGGTTTGGGCAGAAGAATTTTCCAACGTTAACGTAGCGGTAGCCGCCGTTTGTCCCACGACGAGTGTGGAAGGAAAGGAAAAGTTGATGAGTTGAACGGGGATGTCTTTCTCGAAAACGGTCGTTTCGATCTGCCTCCCGTCCTTGCTTTCCGAACTTACTCTGAATGAACTCGTTCCGGGGTCCTCATACTCGCTCGAGCCCGTATCCCACTCCACACGATAATCCCCCGGACGTAAGGATAGCGTTGTACTCCCTGAAAAGGATTTGATGGCGCTCGTTCCTTCTCCCTCAAAAAGTTTTCCATCCATCGTTCCGGCCAATTTTTTTTCGGTGTCACGCGCTTCAATCGTAACCTCCACTAATGAGCCAATCAAATAATCATACAAAAAAAATCCCACTACCCCCACTACGAGAATGATGAGGAGCATTTTTCCATGCTGGTGGAGAAAGTCTTTGGCCGTGTCAATGGGTCCGGGCGCGGCTCCGTAGGAGGGGGAGTCAAATGGACTCGTTCCGTCTGTGTCCGAATTGGGGGGCGAATTGGGGTCGTACATTCTAAGGAGGAGAAGGAACGTGCCCTATTAAAGGTTCGCGGTTCATCAAATGAAACGTATGCCCATTTCCCATTCTGATGCATCCAATGACGCGGCTTCCATTCGATTGTTGGGAGTGTGCACCATTCTTCTTTTTCTCTTGGCCGCCGTTTTTTGGGTTCTGTATCCCAATAAAGAAAAGGGTGATTTTTCGGCGTTGCAATGGATGGAGTATCCGACCTACACCCCTGACCCCGTGAATGGAACGATTGAGTTTGGGATTGTTCTCTCTTCTTCCGAATTGAGCGAACAATCATACACCATTGATGTGGAATTAAACCGCAAGGGGGTGGGAACTAAAACCATCCAATTGGTTCCCGGGGCGGCCAAGGAAATAGAGTATGCCATTCCCGTCAAAAGTGAAAGTAGCAGGAACGTGGAAGTGCGGGTGAAAGTGGTTAAACAGAGCGCTGCGGATGCCACTCCCCTCGAACTGTTTGCGTGGGTCGCGATTCTGGAAAGTTCACCGTAAGTTCAGTATCTTTTTGGGCCTTGAGAGGGTTTCGTTTGGTTTCTTTTCGAGCGGGCTTTTGTTTTCCATTCGCGAGAGTTGGCGTTCTTTTTCCCGTACCAATGCGTCCAATTCCTTGATGAGGGATTCCTGGTCATTGGCTCTCTTTTCCAATTGCATGATTCGTTGGGCGTGCTTCTCTTCAATCTCTTTCTTGATGGAATGCTTTGTATCTTCCAGCGATAGCAATTCTTTGGAGTAGAGCGCGCGCAGGGTGGCCGTTTCCGTTTCCAAATCCAACGCCAATTTGCGCGCGAAATCGCGTTCTTTTTTGAGCAGGGTGAGGATGCCCACGTGCTTTTTGGTCAGTTCGTGCACCAAATGCTCCAATTTTTTGGTTTTGTTTTCCAGGTGCATGTGATAATTGGCGTATTCGTCGAGCTTTTTCTTCCCGCTTTCAAGGTGGTCAAACAATCCATGCTTTTCAACCGCAAATTGCTGCAGCAATTCCTGCAATTCGTTCTCCATTTCCGTCAGCGAGTATTTTTCATTTGGACCAAAGTATTTTTCGCGCTTCAATTGGTCCCTTTCCTGTTTCACCTTGTTGATTTCATCATCCTTTGTTCGAATGAGGGAAAACAAATCTCCCTCCATTCCTTTCACGGGTTGAGAATCGTTCATTGATTTCCGCAGGGCAATGTGGAAGTGCTCGTGCACGCGCTGCAATACCATCCATTGCCGGTGCAAACGGTTTTCCAGCTCCGCTCCCAATGCGGGAGTGGTTACTTTTTCCGTCAAGTCTATTTTTCGGTTTGTTTTGTCTTTTTCAAATTGGAGATTTCGCTCCAACACGTCGTGGTTCTTTTTTACAAACGTTTCGGCCTCCCTGACATCAACATCTTTCAGGGCTGGAGTTTTGAGCTGCTCCAATTGGAGCAAATTGAGGAGCTCGCGCACTTGCTTAGTGTGCGTGTCCCATTGCTTGAGTCGCTCAACCAATTGGGCGCGATTGGCTTGCGTCCAGGGGATGAGGGGAAGGGACTTGAACGTGTGAAGTTCGTCTTGGAGCTGGTCCAAGAGGAGAATGGCCTCGGACATGCCATGAAGAATGGTGTTTTCCTATATATAGTTGAACGTGGGGGAGCTCTATTTTTTTGGGGTTTCATCTTTTTTTGGGTGGCGGGGCTCTTTGGCTATTTTGCCGCTTTTTTAAGTTCGTTATAGAGGTTTTCTTCTATTTCTATTTCACCCGAAGCAAGAAACTTTTGAGTTAGACGGTTACCTTTTTCACCCGGCACGAATATTTCGCTAACACCGGGTAGTTTTTTGGTTGATTTTGCTTTTTGGGTGATTTGGGCTACGCCGCGACGAACGGCCTCTACCCCGTCGAGTAGTTCTGGGTCAAATGCGAAGATGAAGTGGCCGCCCCAGTTTTTTGCCACATCCCCAAAGCCAGTATAGTAGGATCCTGTGAGAGGACCCGTCAAAATTTGGACCATCATGGACAATCCGGTTCCTTTGTGACCTTTGTCAAATGTTCGCAGTGACCCACCGTCAAGGACGTCGGCCGGATTCGCCGTGGGATTGCCGGATTTGTCAAATGCAATTCCATCCGGCAATTTTCGTCCGGCAGTATTTGCTTCAACGACTCCGAAGTATGCCATGGCAGCGGTGGCGATGTCGTATACAAGTGGTTCACCCTCCGCGGGAACCCCAATGGCGAAAGGATTCGTACCAAAGAGTGCCTCGGAGGAGCCGTGCGTGGCGACCGTTTCCATGGAACCAGCAAAGACGAAGCCAATTAGGTTTGCTTTGGCTATTTTCCGGGCATAAAATCCAAGTGCACCGGAGGAGGTGTTAATGTTGTTCACCCCAACGATGCTCATACCATGTTCTTTTGCTTTTTTAATTGCCAAATCGGCCGCCTGATTTAGTACCACCATGGCATGATTTTGATGCGCATTGATGAGCACCGAAAGTTTTGTTTCTTTTTCAATTTCCACGGGCTTTACATCAGGAGATTTGGGTATTCCCTTACCGATGAGTTTTACTACTCCTTGGTTATTGCCTCGAAGTTGGGCATAAAGGAGAACTTCTGAAATAGCCGCGGTCTCAGCTTGATTGTATCCATAATTTAGGAGAGCTTTTTTGGTCAGCTCGCGCAAATGTTCAAGTTTGATACGCATAGAGTTCTCAGCAGAGCAATCGTACCCTATTGAATGTCAAAATCCTTTTAATTAGATGGCAGATATCGGAAGCTACCCGTTTGGCATTTTGCTTTGCACACCTTTTTAATCCCCGTTTTCGTGCGTTGCGTTTATGCACGTTTTTGAGGAGGGGGGGGTGGTGATTCAGGGTTCGGAGCGCTTGCTCATTGACCCTCATCGCAAGAAAACGGTCGCAGACAAAGTGTTTGTTTCGCATGCCCACTCCGACCACGTCAGTATTGGGATGAAGAATCCTTCCCCGTATTATATGTCCCACCCCACCCACGGGTTGATTGAGAGCAAGATTCCCCAAAAAGCCCAAACCCATCGGGTGGAATTCAAAAAACATTTTCGTTCGGGAGAAGAAAAAGTGTCGTTGGTCAATTCGGGGCACATTTTGGGAAGCAGTCAAGTGGTGTGCGAGGGAGAAATAAAAGTCTGCGTTACTACCGATTTCAAGTTGCAAAATTCCATCCTCCAAGAAGGGGCTGAAATAGTTCCGTGTGACGTGTTGGTGATGGAGAGTACGTTTGGAAGAAAAGAATATTTCTTTCCCTCACGTGAAGTGGTGTATGCGGAAATGGAGAAGTGGCTTTCGCGGACAGAAAAGAACAATTGCCTGCCCGTGCTAGCGGGATATGCCACGGGAAAGGCGCAGGAGTTGACCAAACTGGTGAATGAGTATTCCCACCTCACCCCCTACGTTCACGACGCGGTGTTTGAAAAGAACACTATTCATGATGCGTTTGGGAAAAGGTTGGGGGATTACGTCAAGATTGACCACAATCTGCGCGAAGCGGAATTGCTGATTCTCCCAGAGAGTTGGTGTTCCCCCCACTTGTTGCATGCGCTCTCCGTTTCGGCGGGAAAACCCATTGCTTCTGCCAAATTCACGGGGTGGGGGTGGAAGGGGGGATTTGACCATACGTTCCCCTTGTCCGACCATGCGGATTATGCGCAATTACTTGAGTACGTTCGCCAGGCACAACCCAAACAGGTGTTTACCCATCATGGTTTTGAAAAGGAACTCGCACAGTCCATTTCCCGCGAGCTCAAGATTCCCGCCCGCCCCCTTTCCGATGCCCGGCAATTGGCCCTCGCGGTGTGTTAATTTTCGCTCCATTGCCCCCTCTTTTATAAATCGTGAGACCTTGGTTTGGAAATGCCCCTCTCGGATGCGCTCACGAACGCCTATTTTGCGTTGGAGGATAGATATTACGGTTTTTTGGACGCGGTGCAGAAGCGCATTCCTGTTTATTCCATTGTTGATCCATTGGACAAAATCGTTCCCAGTTTTGGGGTGGTATTGGCGATTGTGGCCGTGCTCGTGCTGGGTGGTTTGTATGGGCTGTTGGGGGGAATTTCCCTTTCCCCCCAAAACGTGAATCTTTCTCTCACATTCAATGATGTGGATGGAAATCCCGTTCAAGGAGTTTATGTCACACTGGATGCAGGAAGCGTGCCCTTGCCCCAAAATGGAGTTGATTTATTTCCCCTCATCCAAACAACCAATTCAAGTGGGGAGGTATCATTTAGTGTTCCCCCCGGAATGTATCAAGTGAAAGTGGATTCCGTGGAATATGCTCCTTTTTCTCAAGAAGTTTTAGTTGAGAGTGACAAATCGCAGATTTTTTCATTGCAACCGAACGTTTTACCCATCCAAACGCGTACGCTTTTGATTCAGGATTCAACCCACACGGTGGTGGGGCTCACCACCCCATTGGCTATTTCTTTGGCATTTTCCTGTCAATCAGGGACCGCCCCTTCCCCCCAAACGGTGTATAGTGGGAACGTTACGATTGAACAACCTCCCACTTGTACCGGGTTGAGCGTCACCATTTCAGCGAATGGTTTCGTCACCAAGACACAGGTCATTTTGGGTGATACAACGGTCATCGAATTGCAATCCACGGCGGACTTAGATGGCGATTCGCAAACTCTTCCCAATCCCGTTGCGGGAACGATTGAGGTCTACACCAAGAATGCGGCCAATGCTCCCATTCTGGGAGCGCAGGTAAAGCTGTATAAAGTTCCTCCTGTCGGATCCAACATTTTAACGAGTCAATTGGTTTCGGACGCGGGGGGACTATCTCGGTTTGAGAATGTGTTACCGGGGAAGTATGTGATGATTGCCGTGAAGACGGGATACAAGCAAACCACGAGCAACGAAGTTCAGGTGATTGCGGGGGAAACCAACACGGTCAACCTTTCTTTGGCAGCCAGTAGCACGAAAAAAAAACTCTTTGTGAAAGTGTTGAACCAAACCAATCAGCTTCCCATTCTGGGGGCAAGCGTTTCTTTTTTCATTCAGACGGGACAGGGAAAATACATCGAAGAGGGAACCTATACCACGGACTCGAATGGGGTGGTAAACACTCCTCAAGGGGATTTCAATGGGAACACGCAAGTGGTGGTTTCGCACTCCAACTTTGTTACGCTCATCCAACCCGGGGTTGGAATCATGCTGGAGGATTCCCCTAATCCCATTCCCATTCTCCTTGAACCTGTGCAACCCAAGAATGCCAATGGAAGCATTTCTAACGCGGTCATTGCGGATGTGAAAGTAATAGATGAGATTGGTTTTCCAGTTACGGGAGCACAGACCCATTTGTACACGCCCGACGTGAATGGATTCATCATCGGGGACAAAGCGACGGGAACGAACGGGATTGCTCGCTATGAAAACCTTCCCGCGGGAACGTATCAAGCGACGGCGAGCACGGCAGATAAGGATGGGGACAGTGTAAAATTGAATGGGAACAAAGGACAAATAATCATTCTTCCCATTTCTTTGGAGATTGGTTCAGCGTTAGTGGAGGTAACCGTCAAAACGGAGCAGAATCAAATTGTTTCGGATGCCAATGTATTTATCGTGAATGCCCAAACCGATTCCATTGTGGCGGGTGGCACATCCAACATTCAAGGGGTGGCCCCATTGGGTGTGTTAACCGGGCAAAAAGTTTATGTGAAAGTGCAGAAATCAGGCTACCTTCCCTTCTCTTCCGTCCCCTTTGACATCCTCAAGGACAACACGCACAAAATACTCATTGAAGTCAGCCTCACAAGCAATTCTCCATCTATGGATATGGCATTGACAAGCATCTATGAACTTTCCTCAACAGGCGCCCCCGTATTGGCCTCATCATTGATTCCGGGTAACACGTACGCGTTCCATTTTTCGACTAAAACGCCCAGTTCGCAAAATGGGGTGAAAGCCGTGGTGCGATTGAATGGCACCACGCTGACGCAGTTGGAGAGTGATGCGGGCAGTATTGTCGGTGCTCAAGTGGCGAAAGGAGGGGTATCATTCTACACTACTTACACCCCATCCAATGAGTTTGCACCCAAAAACCCAGTTGGTTCAGGAACAAATGCAAAAATTTCCCTTAATGATTTGGGAGACGTAAATAGTGGAGCCTATGAGTTCATTGCCCTCGTCAAAATCAACCCATTTGCCGCACCCAATTCTCCATTGAAAATAAACTATCAATCCAAAAGCAGCGCCCAAACATCTGCGTTGTACGAGGAGACCTTTACGGTAGGTGCCCTCCTTCCCCCCCAAGAGGATTTCGCGGCCATTTTCATTCTTTCAGAGCAAGGGAGTACGGAAAAAAAGCAAGTGAGTGGGAGCCAGGTCATTGCGATTGAGCAGAATCAAAAGTACGTGTTGGAGTATGTGATTACGAATGTGGCAGGGCAGGACTATCCTACCGCGACAGCGGATTTCAAGGGAGAAGGGTCGCTCGCTCCAACCCCTCCTTCGGCCAACCTCCCTGGATTCCAAAATGGAAAATCGGTGGGGGGAAGTATTACGTTCAGTGCTTCTCAAATGTGTTCG
This sequence comes from Nitrososphaerota archaeon, assembly GCA_020053155.1. Classification (GTDB taxonomy): domain Archaea; phylum Iainarchaeota; class Iainarchaeia; order Iainarchaeales; family VGJJ01; genus VGJJ01. Next base: position 5,208 of record JAGVNS010000057.1, on the reverse strand, counting down.
GGGTCCCTGACGCAGTGCTCCAAACTCATTACCACGCTCAAAAACGTTGGATTGGGAAAACAGCCCACTCAATTCATTTTGAATTTCTACGTAACACCTGAACAACAAATTTTTCTCAGCGCAAGTCCGAGCTATTTGATTCCCGGTCAAGAGGACCAAGTGGTGCAAGTAGTGGGATTGGACAATGCCGGTATTCCATTAACAACGAGTGCCAATGCCATCCAACTTTCCGGACAATTGCATGATTCGACCGGAAATCCGATTGGGGATTCCATTTCCTTCACGGAAACTGCAAACGGAATTTTCATCGCGAGCGTTCCCGCCGCTTCGGAGGGGAGCGAACTCGTCATTACGGCCTCCGCCCCCGGTTATTTGTCGGGAAGCAAGACTATTCCCGTCACTTCTTCCTCCTCCCTCAATTTCTCACAGGACTTTTCCTGCCTTTCCATTTCAACCAATCCAAGCTTTCTTTCTTTTGTGCCTGGAATGGAAGGAAAACTGACCCTTCAATCACAGGATTGTTTGGAGCCCCTCACGATATACACGGAGGGGTATAGTTCGGACATTCAGGTATCGGTAAAAAAAGGAAACACGCTCATTTCCCCTACTCAGACCCTCTCTCTGGGCGAAACCGATCAAGTGGTGCTCACGGTTACGGCTCCCTTTGGTATAGGGGCCTATCCTATCTACCTGTACGCCAAATATGCCAGTCAAAGTAGTTTTGTTTTGGTGCAGAACATTGATGTGATTGTGAATTCGGATTCAAGTGATTGTTTGAACATCCAAAAATACGTTTTTGATTTGACGGATGGAAGCGATGCCACCACGATCCAAAACAATTGTAACCCCCTGGTTCATGACTCGTTTTATCCTTCCGTACAACTAAGCGTGCCCGGCGTGTATGCGCAGGCCGTTCCCCCCATTCTCACTCCCCAAATGAAAAACCCCGGTGCTCCCATCACATTCGATTGGCAGGTGGAGTTGGACTACAATCATTCCAACAGCCCGGATGTGAACGCCAATGATTTCACCAAATACCCGGCATTGGATGATGGGAACTGGTTCAGGTACGAGATGCCCAACGGCACCACGTTCTTCGATAAGAAGGAGTATTTCAAGAATCTCGCGTACAGCGACACCCCCGACCTGGTGAATGGATATTATACACTCATTCGAGATTCCTATGCAAAAGAAGAGAAGTCGGATTCCTGGTTCTTGGAGCACAGCAATTATAGCGTTCCCGCCGCATTTCCTTATTCGCACAAGGGGGTGCAGTCCCTCTTATTCGAGACCACGCTCATCGCTAAAGAACACGTGAACGTGGACAATCTGTGCGTGCAGTCCGGCAACATTGATTCATTGTCTGTTCTGATTGACGGGGTGTTGCGTCAAAGCATTCTCCATCCGAACTGTGACAATTCCATCACTGGTTTGGAGTTAGCCCCGGGCCCGCATTCCATCCAGATTTTCATCCAGCAAGCGGACAATCAGAACCATTGGCTTACAGTCATGTACAAGGATTCCGTCCTCACCGATAACGATTGGCGCTCCCTTTCCTATGACCAAGGGGAGGTATCTCAAGCGTTTTACCTCAACCCATTGTATGGGATTCCTTTGAGCAGCTCGAATGAGTATGGGGAAGTCGTAAATGGGACATTTGTGTTTCCTGAAGAAGGACCCCAACAAGATGCAGTAGTGTATCCTTCCCTTGATTATGCCATCCCGCGAAAGATTGGAACCATCGCGGGGAAAGTGGCCGACATCCTGTCAAACGCGAGCGGGATTGAGCACTTGAAGAGCGCGTATTTGAAAACGTATTCGAGCAACCCCCAAGTAAGGGTATTTGTAAAAGACTTGGACGTGTATGCCCAATTCGTTGGGTTTGACTTGCCTGAAACCACTCCTCAAAATCAACAATCGCTCATTATTGAAAACGTCAATTTGGTGGGTGAGCATTACGGAACGATTTCATTGAAAGACTACGTGACCCCCACTCTGGGGGATTTGAGCGTGGACGTGGGGGTGTTGGTAGATACATCCTCTTCTACCCTGCTCAACGCATTGGATTTAACGCAAGGGGGTGGGTCTACCAAACAATATTTGCAGAATGGTTTATGTTCCACTCTTTCCAATCTCAAAAATGGAATCGAGTATTACAGCGGGGCCACCGTCAACTACAAAGTATTCTTGATGAACAAACCCGCGGAGTATGCCAAAATAAGCAATCCCCCCCTTCCGTGTGGCGATTTGTTGAATGTAGAAGTGGTGTCGGTTTCCAACCCTCCCGACTATGATCCCGCCGTGGATAGCAATGAGTTTTGGGCCCAAGGGGCAAAAGTATTGTCAAGTAATCCGTTTTGGCAACACAACCAACGATTGATGATTGTGGTGACGGACAACAAACCCTACGGGTTGGGACCACTGGCCCAAAGCGACGCATGGAAAGGAAGCAAGGAAGAATCCCTAGTGGATGCCGCAACGGATGCGTTGAACAATGCACTGGGGGGGTCCATCAAGGGAGCCGTATTGTACGTGACTCCCATCGAATCAACCTCCAAACAAGCGTATGGGAATCAAACTCAAAATGATGCGATTGAACTCATGCAGCGCTTTGCCGACGCGACCAAAAATACGAGTCCGCAAGGAATCGTAGAAGCGCTTGATTTCTCCCATTTCACGTTTACGGGAAAAAACGCCCAGTCCCCATCCCCTGATGCGCTGGAGCAGACTCAAAACAACAAAGTCTCCCAACGCTTAGCCCAATACCTCTATCCGATTGATGGGCAAGATATAGCAGTGAAACTCTCCGCGAATCCTGCGAATGTTTGTATTGGTGAAAATGGGGAAGTGGGGAAAACAGGACTTGATGTCCTGCCTAAAGTGTGGTTTAGATGGAATTGGAACGATGTGGAATGGAATATGTGTGATCAGAAGCCCGCTCCCCAGGACGGGAATTTTGTGTATTGTGACGGAACGCAATTCCTCATTTCCCTCGCTAAAAAACTCAATGCATTGGATGAAGCCCTCGCTCCCAATGCTACTTCTGAGCAAACAGCGCAAGCCCCATTCCTAAGCAATTTTGATACCTATCTCATTCGTGACAATTACAACGATGACCTGCGTACTGACTTTGTCGAGAACGCCACTACTCTAATCTTTGTGGATGCGCCTGATTATTTCAAAGACATCCTTTCCGGTGGCGGAGCGTGGAAGGATTACTTTGATCCCATTCAAAATCGCTTGACATTTGAAATAGAAGGATACCCCGACACCACCACCCTTCCCTATTCGGGATTGTATCGCGTGAGCATTTCATACGCATCCGAAACGGTTCCTGATAGCTTTTTTGCGGGGGGATTGCCCTCCGCCAATATTACGGTGACACTCACCCCCCTGTCCAATGCTTCCAACTTGCCGAATTATTCTGATTTTTATGAAATACCATTTGATGGATTGGTGGGGCTGGATGAGGATTCACTTGCTTTTCATCGTTCAGGATATGGAACGGCCTTCACGGGAAAAAATAACGTCCGTTTGACTGAAACACCTGGCATTCCACTTGACACGTATGCGAATGCCCCCGGGAACACGGCCCTGAATACGTTCAACGTGGCTTCTCCCCCCGACTTTTTAGGGTTGAATGCGGGAACAAAACGCGGCGTGCTGTTGGAAATTGATCGTTCCGCGGGAACATTCAACGTAAGCCCTTCTTTTCCGGTCCCCATACTTGCGGAATGGTCGAGTGACAATGGGGGAAATGGGGATCTGTATTATGCGATTAAGCAGAGTGCGGGTGGAAAGTTCATTAACTATCCTACTTTGGAAGGTCCATTGGCCAAATGGGCGCCCATCGCTTCGGTACTAAAGAAACCCACCCCCGGGTGCGTGGATCCCGCCAAGTGCAACATTTGTACGGATGCGGGAGGGAATACTTTTGCAAATAGTGTAATGGGAGACCAGAATCCGGTAGAGGAATCGTGTAATCTCGAGCTTGGTCTGTTTGACACGAATGCGTTCGGATTTCATTCCAATGGAGGAGTTGCGAACAAGTCCTATATGACGACCACGTTCTACTTGGATGCCACCTCCCAAGTCTTCAACGAATATTCCATCAAAATGGCCTGTAACAAATTGAGTGAAAGTTATCCCGTGGGAAAATTGGCAGTAGGAAACGTGGTGTTGGATGAGGAAGGGTTCACTGCCCTTTCCATTGGAAACAATGATTCTCTTTATACCACTCTTTTAACCGCCATTGACATTTATGGGATGCGCGGATTGATTGCCACCGAAACGACTCCGGGGAGCAAGAAAGGATTGACGTGCATTTCCACGCAAAACGAGAAAACCATCGTGTATTGGAATACGGAAGCATTGTCGGAATACATTCAAGTACTGCACGCCCCCACCTTTCCCGCGCTTTCAAGTAACATGTGTACGAGCACGGGAACCCCATTCTCTCCAGATGGATTTTGGACGCTTAACGAATACCCCAACAGTTCCCTGGGGATCGTCAACCAAATTAGTGCCAACGCTCTCTGCCCCCTGTTCACGGACAAGCCCCAATATGGGTATTATTCCCAATATGGAGTTCCCTATCCCACAGGAACGCAGCGCTACCTACCCAATCCCGGGCCCCTCACGAATGACCCCATCGATGCGCAGGTCGAATACCGCCAAAACCCAGTTGACTGCGTGGGCACGCCCAAAGCCAATTGTTCGGGCGGAAGCGTTTTCGTCTGCCAAAAAGGAGATTACCGCATTTGGGATAACACGAACGTTCCATAAGGTATCTTTTTTGGGGGAGACATCCTCGGCGGTTCGGCGAGCACGCGGGTTAAATAGGATGGACGCCTATCCATTACCTATTGAATAATTAGTGGGTTGGTTTAAATGGCAAAATTGGAGCGCGGTCTCGTACACGTATACACGGGCAATGGAAAAGGAAAAACAACCGCTTCACTTGGACTTGCATTCCGTGCCATGGGTCACGGACTGAACGTGTATATGGTCCAATTCATGAAAATAGGATACACGGGTGAATCGTTGGCATTGAAAAAATTCGGTTTCCTGCCCATGCGCTTCGAAAGCTTCAACGTAGTATGCAAAAATCAGGCGCAGCACGATGAGGAAATAAAGCTGGGAACGTTTGCGGGATACTGTAGAGAGTGTTTTGTTCCCAACCAATATGACAAACCCATGGCCGAGCGC
>JAGVNS010000018.1 GCA_020053155.1 Nitrososphaerota archaeon | reverse complement strand
GAAAGACCCTCCGTTTTTCGCACAAACAAAAAACGGGGCTTTCCCACTAAAATTTTACCTAAAAAGTGGAGTCATAAGGCCTGTCACACAACACTTAACAATTCCAAATTAGCGGAAAAGTTTCCTTCGCGAAATAATGGGATTCCTTCCCCCAAAATTTTGGGCTCGATGTCCAAATGGATTTCGTCAATCACTCCCGCTTCCAAAAACGTCTGATTGAGTTTCCCTCCCCCGGCCACTAAAACCGTATCAAATCCTTTATTTTTTATCCATTGAATAATGTTTTTGGGTCGTTGATTGGCAAAATGAACGTCTTTCGTGTCATTTCTTTTCTTCCATGTCATAACAACTGTTTGGCAACGCGGGATGAGTTCATTATTTTTTTGAATAACATCAAATGTTTTTCTCCCAATCACTATATTTCCTGTTTTCCGAACTATGCTTCGGAAACCCTCCCAGTCTTCTTTGGAAACCCACGAAGTATCGTCTTTTGGTCCGGCAATCATTCCGTTCGCGGTTATTGCCATGTACAAAATGACTTTCATGGGGTTGAAATGGTTTGTTCGCTTAAAACCCTTCTCGGCGTTTCAGTGTCCATTTCTTTTTATTCTGCTAAAGCGAGTAGAGTTGATGAACCCGGACTCTGCATTGGTGGTTTTTCAGGATAAGAAGATTCGTCGCGCATGGTTTGATAACCAGTGGTATTTTTCGGTCGTGGATATAGTCGCGGTCTTAACAGAAAGTCAAGACGCCCGGAATTATTGGAAAGTGCTTAAACATCGTTTAAACGAAGAAGGAAGTGAGGTGGTTACAAAGTGTAACCAACTGAAATTGCCCGCTTCGGATGGAAAATATTACGAAACAGACTGCGCAAATACTTCTACATTATTCCGTATTATTCAATCCATTCCTTCCAAGAAAGCCGAACCCTTCAAGCAGTGGCTGGCTAAAGTGGGGTTTGAGCGTGTTCAGGAAATAGAGAATCCCGAATTGGCCCAAAAACGTATGTATGAATTGTATCGCGCTAAAGGCTACTCGGATGAATGGATAGAGAAGCGTGTGCGCGGGATTGCCGTTCGCGATGAACTGACGGGAGAGTGGGGAAAGCGCGGAGTGAAAGAAGGGGTGGAATTTGCTATTTTAACGTCGGAAATTTCAAAAGCCACATTTGATTTGACTCCAGCCGAGTATAAGGATTTCAAAGGGTTGAAAAAGGAAAACCTTCGCGATAATATGAATGGATTGGAACTGATTTTCACCATGCTGGGAGAGGCTTCCACTACCGCTATTGCTAAAGGAAAAAATGCCCACGGATTCGATGAAAATCAAGAGGCCGCCGCAGTAGGTGGTACGATTGCTGGAAATGCGCGGAAGGAATTGGAACTCAAGAGCGGAGAAAAGATTCCCACTCCAGAAAATTACTTGAAAATTCCCGAAAGCCAGAAAAAGATAAATCAAAAAAGAGAAACGGAAGAATAATGGGCGGGAACCACATGGTCAAAAAGCGCTGGAATAAACCCAAAACGGACAATGTCTTTCTGAATGACGTTTCATTCATCGTTTTTGTGGTGCGATTCAATTACAAATTGGTGGAAAAGAAGTGGCCGCAAATATCAAAGGCGTTTTACAATTTTGATATCAAAAAACTATCAAAGATGGACGAGAATGAATTGGAACCCTTCATGAAAGCCGAAGGGATGATCAAAAATAAATGGAAAATCCAAGCGGTGTTAATCAACGCCCAAAAGTGTGCGGAAATTCAAAAAAAACATGGAAGTATATTGAAGTGGATTGCCAACGCGAAAAAAGAATACAAAAAATCTCCCTTGTTGGCCGACGAGTTGCGGACGATTTTCAAAGACAACTTTCGAGGCATTGGTCCCATGACCAGTACGTGGTTGGAATCCCTGTTTTTGTCCGACAAAAACTACGTGGAATATGAAATTTAATGTCAGAGTTAGACTGTTTTTCGTACGGTTAAGAAGAAAGACATTGAATCGCCACATCAATCATTTTATTCAATGTTTTTCTATATTCCCGTTGATGAAAAAGAGGTTCCCACTTTTCTCCTAGTACATCGCTGACGACGAATAAAGATGCAATTTTTACTTTCCGTACTTTGGCAACGGCAAATAATGCAGATGCCTCCATTTCAACGGTTTTTATTCCAATCTTTTTGTAATGGTCTATTTCTTTTTTAGTTTCCATGTATGGCGCATCAATAGTCCAAGAGGCACCTTTTGCATATTGCACCCCATTTTTTTTAAGCGTTTTTTCCAGGCGAGCCGTTAATTCCTTGTCAGGGTACGAGAATAATCCGTCTTTCAGATAATGATGGCTCGTTCCCTCGTCGCGTACCGCTTTATTGCATACAAAAATCCCTTTAGCCGCCAGACCACCTGCAGCTCCTAAATTAATGAACTCTTTTCCACCCATCGCAATTAGTTCTTCAAAATTTGTAATGGCGTGAGGGGCTCCAATTCCATTAATTCTTAAAACGCCAACATTTTTGTAGGTGTATAGTCCAAAATGCTTGTCTTTGTAAAATTTTCCCTTATATTTTCGTTTGAAATACTGGAGAACTCTTGGTTGATATGTAATAATTATTTTTTTGGGAAATGATTTTTTATTCGGCAGCCCGTTAGGGCTGCAGTCTTGGGTTTAATACCTCGGCCTTTAGGCCGATAGTTTCTATTTCGGTGAGTTTTTGAGTATCTCTTGCCGACGCGCGCGGCTGAGACCGCGCGCTTT
>JAGVNS010000125.1 GCA_020053155.1 Nitrososphaerota archaeon | reverse complement strand
TTACGCTAATTTTGGGACTCATCTTTCCCAGACCCCACTCAAAACGAGTAGGGTGGTTTTCCCTTTGGTGGCGTTACAACCCTTTGGGGGGTTGGCAACGAACAAGTCGTTGCGGGCGAGTGTCCAGGGCCAAAAATGCCTGGATGCGCCAATAAACCTCAAACCCTTGAGTTTGAGGAACAATGAATGGCCTACGGAACTTTTTTAAAGGTAGGTCAGAGCTCGAAGAGAAATGCAATCCTCAATCGGAAAAGTAGGGAAAAGAAGGACATCTCTCTCTTTTATCTAGAAACAAGCTATCCGGATAGACATGATCCCCGGAATTAGACTATTTGGAGAGGAGGACGAGTCGCGGGTAGACCTAGTTTTCAAGGTCGATTTTTGGGTGGATGAACGCCCCCGAGTCTCGTCGACCTTTCTTAGCAACCCCGCCATCCTGGAAGCGATTCAAAGCACCCAAAAAATGGATGTGCGGTTAGGATCCATTGCCTTTCTCATGAAAGCGGGAGGGCAAGGGGCTATCATGGAAAGGTATTATCCCCTTGGAACAGTCATGAAGAAATCAATTGATCCCTTTCTCCATTTTTTCGAACGAAAAGGAATCGCACAGTTAATGGAGTATCACGCCCTGCTTGTCCTTCTCAAAAAATACCCCAAACTGAAATATATTCAATTAGCTGAAACGATGTCGGTCCCCCACAAACGTCAAATGCGAATGCGAAGAATTTCAGATATAGAATTGGACATTATTCCAATCAAAAAATATCTAACGGCCCTACTCGGAAAAATAGCCCGGGATTCCCATGTGGCATTTGTTCGAAAAAATATTCCGCGGGAACCCTTGCAGCGAGCTGCTTTTATTGCGCGTGAAAAAGAAGTATTCAAACGCATTGATGTTCGAAGACCCAAAGTAAGACGTTGAAAAAAAAGCCTGCAAATCGTGGGTCGAACCCAAAACTAGTCTCCCGTGTATTCATCCCCAAACGCCAAGCGAATGAGCTGATCGTAATATTCTTCATCCTGAATCATCGTTTTTGCTTCATTAGCCAATCTGGTTCGACGTCCAAGATAATGGGCATACTCCTGAATGTGCGGGGGCCACTTGGATGAATTAGGGCCGTATTTTCGAGTGAATGATTTATCGGCTTCAGCATAGGCTTTGGCAACGAATGAAATGGTCTCCACCATCTGTTCTTGAGTTGGTTTATCGATGACATCCCCTTCCCCGTTATAGACTGTTTCAGCGTACAGATTGGCAAGCAACATCCCTTCTTTCATTTGATGAAAGCGGGCTTTGGTTAACCTCGTAAAGTTGGTATTGCCGAACAAAAAAGCATTGGTGTGAGCAGTGAATAATCCAAGGGGAGTAAACACGACCTTCCGCTCCAATTTGTCAGGGTCCTTGCGCGAGGAAACCACTTGGACTTTGATAAATTTATTTCGCACCAGTTCATCCACTCTTTTTTGGATGGAAATCGTTTGGGATTTGCCACTCGCTATCAATGCTTCCCCCGGAAGAAGAAGCTTGCGAACACGGGCAAGGTTTGAAATGCGTAAGTTAATGGAGAAAGGAACCGATGAGCGGGGCTGTTTTCCATAATCGAACCCCGTGATTCTTCTCCCTGCACTTTTTCCCCGTCGGATTTCTATGGAACGTCGGGCGATTTCCATTGAGTTGGACACGCGCCGGGGGTCCTTGGTCCGTCGTTGAGGAGGAGGCATTCTCAAGTATGTGTCCAGACCAATAAATAAGTACCTCCCGTCGAGAGCGAAACAACCAGGGATCGTAACAGGGTGTTACTGCCTGGCGCGCTGTCTTAAGTAGCGCTTCTTCCGCCGTTCACGTCGCATCTTCTTCTTTTTCCATTTCCAGCGTTGCCTGGCATGCGTCTTTTTGAAACGGCTTGAATCTTTTGCGCGTGAACCCAATCAAATCACCTATAATACTAAAGCAAAAACACCGGGAATGGTTTAAAAACGCTCCTACCTCGAACGGCTAGAAGACGCCTTCTGGTTCCGAACATGTTTCCTCATCCCGCGAGAGGGACGACCTTTACGTCGAGCGGTTCGAATAATCCACCGACGCAATTGCCCCTCTAAAACATCATCACTTCGATGAATATTTTTCAAGACTATTCGGCCGTAGCTAACGGCATGAGATGTTCTAAGCGCATCATTGGGTGGGGGGATAAGGTAGTTTATCCGTAGTGCGGATAACACCTGTTTGCGGGCCTTTCGAACAAGGCGCGGATCGTCTCTTTGGATAACCTGAATGCGCGATCGTTTCCTACGGCGAAAAGGGTGAGGGCGTTGACCTGCCAAAAATTGGGCCGTGTCGCGATCATCCTTCCCTTTTCGGGACAAAGGGGAAGCCATGCTGGAATGTGGTTCCCACTTTTATAAACATTCCGTGATTGAAATGAGTGAGCTAGTACGCCCCTGTCGTCGTAGAGCCAGTTCCGGCTGGCTGCTGCGGTGGACTAAAGGAGGGATTTAACAATCCCTCAATAGGCCGATACTAGTGACTGCCCCTGTCGTCTAGCCCGGTTAAGGATCGAGGCCTTTCAAGCCTTTGACGCGGGTTCAAATCCCGCCGGGGGCATTTCCTGAAAATCGTAAAGCCCTCTCGGGCCTATTTAACATCGAGAGAGGGAATGCGATTATGGATAACGAAAAACGGTTGCAGCGACTGTTGCAAAGCATTTTAGCACGACTAGAACGACAACCTGAACCCAACAAAACCTACTTCTTGCAGTTTTATTCACGCTACTGCCTCAAAAACCGCTTATCGGTGAACCGTGTTCTCAAAGTATTCATCACCCTACTCAAAATTCAACAGGTAATCGACAAGCCTTTGCATGAGCTGGATGAAAAAGATCTGGAAACCATCAATCTATATTTAGTCACTCAGAAAACTCGTTCAGGAAAGACCTATTCATTGAACACTCAAAATGATTGGCACAAAATCCTCAAAATATGGATTCGATTTACGATTCAAGATGAAAAGCTGAAGAACACTCTCATTGCTTCTTCTGAATTGGTGGTAAAGAATCCCTATTTTCACGGATACCGACTTGATCCTGCCACTTTGCCTACTGATGAAGAAGTGCTGGCTCTTATGAATGCCTTGCCCTTGCGGATGAGGGCATTTTTGGCATTACTCGATGGAGGCGGTTTGCGAAAAGGGAGCGCACAGTTTTTGCGGCATCGAGATTTGCAATTTTTTCCTGATGGCAGTTTGGTTATTTCATTTGATAGCAAAACGGGAAGGAACACGATTAAGATTCGAAAAGATTTAGCCGTGGTCGTGGCAGAATGGATTAATCATTGTCCTTCACGAAAAGAAAATGATTTTGTTTTTCCTAATCGAAAAGGAGAAGCCATGTCGGATCAATTTATCTAATGCGACCGGGAATACCGCCGGTCTGTAGGACCGGCGGATGAAAGGTCGCCGGTCTTGTTTTAGTTCTTGGACGTTTTTTGGGATTCC
>JAGVNS010000034.1 GCA_020053155.1 Nitrososphaerota archaeon | reverse complement strand
GGTCGGAAACCGTTTCCCGCTCAAGGTTGGGGGCGGTGCCGGCGCTTATTTCCTCCCCAATCAAACCGGGAGTGAGAATGGAATCCTTAAAGCGCTGCACTTCGATCGGAGACAATTCTGAAAAACGACAGACGGAAGCGCCGGAGGGAGGGGCCTGGAATGAAATAACCAAATCACCGGCACGGGGGGAAAGTTGGGAGGAAGAAACGGTTGGGGAAGCAGAATAGGGAAGCCATTCCATGGGAGTGTTTACCTCCGGAAAAAAATTTCCTTCAATCGGTGCAGGGAGAGATGAATGGGAAAACCCTTCAGGGGGAACGGCCGATGAGAGGGGAGAAAATAAAAGCAACCCGGCATAAATCAGCGCTATCAATGAAGGGTTCATAGCCGAAAACTCGTTTTGGGAATATAAAAGAGTGTCCGTTGGAATTCCCCTAAAACGGGTGTAGGACTCCATCAGAGACCAAAAAACGCCAGGTAGACCAGACTGACGGGAATCCAGGGGAACAGGATTATGAGCAGGATAAAAAAAACAGCGGAGGCATAGGAAACGATTCCCATTCTCATCCAAAATCCAGGAAAGCGTTTTTTTAACGCATCAAAAAGGGAGACCGCCAAGAAAGAAAAAGGAAGCACGACGAGGGTAAACAACACTCCCGCGATGAGAGAAACGATAACGGCCCTCCCTCCCCATGAGAATGGGTTTAATTGGGATTGGGCATATTCTGGATTCTCCTGAATGGGAGGCGGTACTTGCGTGGGGTCGAAGGCAGTGAGTCCATTCCAAATGTTCCAGGAGTGAATGAGCAGGAAAAAAAGAGTGAATGCCAAAAAAAGCGTCAGGATGGTGGACCCAATCCATTTCCAATGCGTCTTTTTTTGGACAAAATTGAAGAGCAAAGTCAGGATAACCCCCCCCACGAAAAAAGGGATGAACAATTGTTGGAGCGCACGGCTTGCCAGAGAGAAAAGGTTGATGAGCAAGAGAGTAAAGGGGTCCATGCAGGGCACAAACCCTCTAAGAATAAAAAAGCCCACCCTATACACTAAGCATGACTTTCTTCTCTCCCCTCGCGGATATCGGGTTGGCACTCGTCTTTATCTTTGGAAGCGTTTCCGTGGGATATGTGGGAGTTCGCGTGGTATACCCTCCCTTTCAATTCTGGCCAGGATGGAAACGCACGGGAGTGGGAGGATTAGCAGGAGTCGGGTGGGCGGTGATGTTTCTGCTCACGCTGACACCCAACGCGGATCGTGTAACCATTCCCATTTCACTCCTTGCGGAATTTTTTGCGTATGCAGGATTGGGACTCATTCTAGTCATGGGCATTGCGACAGTGGCTGCGAGGGTGGTTCATATAACGGTTCAACGCACGGGACAAATGCAAGAAGGGATTTCAGCGCAGACACTCCATCCCCCGTTGTTTACATCCCCTAAAATGGAAATATACAAACCCAGCCAGTTGCGCACGGCTTCTGGAAAAAAAACAACGGATTCTGCTTCGATGGAAGAACCCGTTTTGGAGAATGACGCGATGGACATCCTGCGTGCGGAAAGCGATTCGCAGAAACGAACAATAAAAAAGGGCCAAACCCCCGCACAACCCCCCACTCACGCCCCCATGTCCGAATTGAGCGACTTTTCTGGTTTTGAGAACACCCTCGCCCAACTCAAAAGGGATTTAAAGGACTTCAACGAAAGCATGAAGAAGACCCACTCCCATGAGGAAAACCGCATATGAATGAAGACCCGTCAACCATTCCCAGGCGCCTGCGCCGATTCTACCGGAAGGGAATACCCATTCCTGAAACCCTGAAAAAGACTCCCGCGCATTCAGCAAATCCGGGGAGTGCTTCCCAAGAGATGCACGAAGAGCCCTGGATGAACCCCCAACAAGAAACGCGCAACCCGAGAAGGAGACGTGCGGAAGGATTGGCACCCATCCCTTTTCCCATCATACCAAGCGGGGGGTTTGAACGCGCCATTGAAAAAGCGCAATCTCCGGCCGTGACGCACGTGGATAAGGCGCTTGGATTGGAAGACAAAGCAAAATTTGTTGAACGGCTTCCCACAAAAGGAAAAGATGCCATTGAAGGAGAAGGGAAGCGCCAAGAAATAGAGCACACGCTCAACGAATTAAAAGACCTGGCCTCGCTGGGAAACCCCAGGGAAGAAAAAAAGGGAATGGCATCCTTCCATTTCACTCCCGTGGGGGGGGCACCCACCAAACCGGGGTTTGGAGAAATGCAGAATGCAAGCGAAGGAAAACCCTCCAGCCTTTCCCCCTCTTCCCTCCTTCTTCTTTCCCCGCGCGAACGCGTGGAAATGAGGAAGCAAAAAACGGGGCACCCTCCAAACGAGGAAATGGAAAATAGGCCCCTAAATGAAAAACAATCCTTTTCAACGGAACGCGTCCAGCCGGCCCACCTCCGAAGGAGAATGGGACAGTTCGTTGAGAGCCAAAAGGAAGGGATGGAAGGACAAGCAACCCCCTCTCCACCAAATGAGGAACCCGCCGATTTCAGCGATTTGCTCCAAAATCCAAAGAAAAAAAAGAAAGGAGAAAAAGAGGAAGAGAATGACCTCTCCCTCGAAGACGATTTTCCTCTCCTCGAAGATGAAAAATAGACGCTAAACTGCGGTGTTGCACAATTAAGGAATCCAAACAATAGATTAGAAGTTTTTTAACAATTAGAAGATTCGACTATTTAATTCCAAATAATTCCAAACAAAAAAAATGTTTTTAGCGAAT
>JAGVNS010000038.1 GCA_020053155.1 Nitrososphaerota archaeon | reverse complement strand
CAAGACCGACGTTCAGGCCCTCCTTACCCAATTCGGATTGGATTTTGACAAACTTCCCCGCATCGCTTCCGATGACCCCGTGGTTTTGGAATTGAAAGGGGAAGTGGGAGATGTCATCCGCATCACGCGCAGCTCTCCCGTGGCAGGAACCACGCTCTATTACCGGAGGGTGGTGCACGCATGACGCAGTCCTGGGAACAGTATACCATCGTCGAAAGCTGGTTCAAGAACAAGAACTTCGCGCAAATGAACATCGACTCGTTCAATCAGTTCGTGGATGAGCGAATCAGCGAAATCATCCGCGAGAACAAGACCATTACCCCTAAAATAGAGGAAGTGCGCATTGAATTGGAAGAAGTGGAAGTGTTGAAACCCCGCATCGTGGAAGCGGATGGTAGCCCCCGAAACGATTTTTATCCCATGGAAGCGCGCATACGAAATCGAACGTATTCTGCACCCCTGTACTTGACTATGCGCTTGCTCAGAAGGGATGTGGAGCAGGATGTGAAGAAAACATACATCGGGGAACTGCCCGTCATGCTCAAATCCAGGCTGTGCCACTTGCAGGGGAAAACAAGTGAAGAATTGATTTCGATGGGAGAGGACCCCATGGACTTCGGGGGGTATTTTATTGTGAATGGCAGCGAAAAAGCCCTGACGGCGCAGGAAGTGTTGGCCTCGGACCGCATTCTCATCACCGAAGCATCAGGGGACAAATTTTCAGCCGAAGTCATTTCCACCAAAGGGGCGTTCAAAGGACGCGTACGCGTAACGAGGGGAAAAGATGGAATGCTCAGCGTCACTTTTCCTGCTTCCCCGAGAAAATTGCGCTTGTTCGCCTTGCTGAAAGCGCTGGGATTGAAGAATGACCAGGAAATGTTCCAAGCCTTCCCCAACACGCCCGAAATAATGAACGACGTGCTCATCAATCTGGAATCCAATGACGTCAAAGATGAGGAAGAAGCCCTCGACCGAATAGGAAAATACGTGGCCCCTGGTCAAGTGATTGATTATCGCTTGCGCAGGGCCCAAGAAGTGATTGATGCATTCTTACTGCCCCACATCGGAGCGAGCAAGGAAGACCGCCGGGCCAAAGCCTATTACCTCGCCACCATGGCCACGCGCGCCATCGAGCGCGCCAATGGGCTTCGTGGACGGGATGACAAGGACCATTACGCCAACAAGCGCCTGGAACTATCGGGAAAGCTCATGGAACACCTGTTCCGACACTCGTTCAAGTATTTCATCAAAGACCTTACTTTCCAAATCGACCGAACGGTCACGCGAAGGAGAAAACTCAACATTTCAACGGTCGTCCGACCAGGCGCGGTGACCGAACGCATTCTCTTCGGCATGAGCACGGGAAACTGGATAGGGCGTTCAACGGGCGTTTCGCGCTTCATGGACCGCGTGAACTATTTGGGTCCTCTGACGGAGTTCCGAAAAATCAAAAGCCCCCTGAACAAAAATCGTGAATTATACGAGGCGCGCGACGTGCACGGAACGCACTGGGGAAGGCTGTGCTGCATTGAAACACCGGATGGACCCCAATGTGGGTTGGTTAAAAATTTAGGATTGTTCGCGGAAGTCACGCAGGATGTCAATCCCGAACCCGTCGAAAAATTGTTGAAAGGAATGGACGTGTATTTGAAGTGAGGACTTGTTGAGAGGGAAAACGAATGGCGGCGCTTGAAGGAAAGGTTTTTGTCAATGGAAAACTGGTGGGGTTTCATAAGGACATTCACAAGTTGACCAAAGACCTGATAGGCAAACGCCGCGCCGGAAAAATGGACCAGCAAGTCAACATCGCCTTTCACGAGGACAACCTCGAATTGTACGTCAACACCGATTCAGGCAGGGTCCAGCGGCCATTGGTCGTTGTTGAGAGTGGAAAACCCCGCGTGACGAAAGAAATCGTGAAACAAGTGAAAGACGGAAAATTGGGGTGGAACGATTTGGTAAATCAGGGATTGATTGAATACCTGGATGCGGAAGAAGAGGAAAATGCCCATGTCGCGTTGCGCGAAGAGGACATCGAACCCAAAACCACGCACTTGGAAATCAATCCTATGGGAATATTCTCCATCATCAGTTCAATGGTCCCCTTCTTGGAACACAATCTGTCCGGCCGTACCCTGCACGGGGCGAAAATGTTCAAGCAAGCACTCGGCCTCTCGGCCATCAACTATAACTTGCGCACGGACACGGAATCCTATCTATTATACTATCCTCAACGCGAACTCGTACGGACGAAAACACTGGATTACCTTCACACGGACCAGCGGCCCATGATTCAGAACCTCGTGGTTGCCATCATGCCCTACCTGGGATTCAACACCATGGACTCGATAGTGTTGAACCGCGGCGCCGTGGAGCGCGGAATGGGAAGAGCGGCCTATTTCCGCAATTACGAGAGCGAAGAAACCCGCTACCCGGGCGGGCAGATAGACAAGTTTGAGATTCCCGCGGAGGACGCGGTGGGACACTTGGGGGAAGAGCCCTACAAGAAGCTCGGCGCCGATGGATTGGCGGAGCTGGAAACCTATGTCACGGACAAGGACGTCATCATTGGAAAAACCTCGCCCCCGCGATTCTTGGAAGAAATAACGGAATTCGGGGTTATACAAGAAAAACGGCGCGAGGCATCGGTTTTTCCCCGAAAAGGGAAGTACGGCCACGTGGACCGGATCGTTTTTACCGAAGGAATGAGCGGGGCGCGCATTGCCAAAGTCAAAGTGCGTTCGTGCATGATTCCCGAGCCCGGAGACAAATATGCCTCCAAGCACGGACAGAAAGGAGTGATTGGGGCGATTGTGCCTGAAGAAGACATGCCTTTCACAGAAAGCGGAATCAAACCCGATTTGATTCTCAACCCCCACGCCATCCCTTCGCGGATGACCATTGGACACATGCTGGAGATGCTCACCGGGAAGAGCGCCGCCATCTCAGGGAAGTTTATCGATGGAACGCCCTTCAATGAGGATCCCATCGAGGATTCCAAAAAGGTGCTTGAAAAATACGGCTTTCGGGCGGATGGGAAAGAAGCCTTCTATGATGGACGTACGGGGAAGAAAATAGAAGGAGAAATTTTCGTCGGGGTCATTGCGTACCGGCGCTTGTTTCACATGGTTTCCCACAAACTTCAAGCCCGTTCACGGGGACCGGTGCAAATACTCACGAGACAGCCTACCGAAGGGAAGGAAAAGGAAGGTGGCCTGCGTTTTGGGGAAATGGAAGGGGAAACACTTGTGGGTCATGGGGCAGCCATGCTGTTGCAGGAGAAATTCATCGACGATTCAGACAAGGTGACCGAATTGGTGTGCGAAAACTGCGGAATCATCGCGGTGAACGACCAGATCCGCAAAAAAAGGTTCTGCCCCATGTGCGAGAGTGCGGCCGTGTACCCCGTTCAAATGAGTTATGGTTTCAAATTGCTTTTGGATGAATTGAAAGCCCTGGGAATATATCCCAAAATGAGGCTGGCGGACAAGGCGTAAGGGGGAACCATCATGCTGATGAAAAAAATTCATTCCATCGAGTTCGGAGTCCTGTCTCCCGAGCAAGTCCGCAAGATGTCCTCCATTGAAATTAAGAGCCCCGAAACATACGACAAGGACGGGTACCCCATGGAAGGGGGACTCATGGACCCCCACCTGGGGGTTATCAACCCCTCTCTGCGCTGCAAAACGTGCGGGCAAAAAATGAAGCAATGCCCCGGACACTTCGGAAGCCTCGAGCTTATCCGGCCGATCGTTCACCCAAAATTTTCCCCCAAACTCGAGGAATTGATGCACGCCACGTGCAAAGAGTGCGGGAAAATACCCCTCAAAGATGAACAGTGGGCCGAATTCAAAGAAGCCTCGGCCAAGGTGGGGAAAGAGGAAGCGGTCAAACTCCTGGTGAAGAAAACCAAGACCAAGCGGAAATGCCCCCACTGCGGAGCGGTTCGTTTAGAGGTGCTGCTGGACAAACCCACCAATTTCTATTTGGATAAGGACAGGATATACCCATCCCAAATCAGGGAATGGGTGGAAAAGGTTTCGGAAGAGGACCTGAAATTTTTCGGATACGATTTGCAGCGACTGCGCCCGGAATGGTTCATTGCCACCGTGCTCCAGATTCCTCCCATCACCATTCGACCGTCTATTACGCTTGAAAGCGGAATCAAGTCCGAGGACGACTTGACGCACAAGCTCGTGGACGTTATCCGCATCAATCTGCGATTGAAAGACAACATCGACGCGGGAGCGCCCCAACTTATAATTGAGGATTTATGGGATTTGCTCCAATACCACATCACTACGTACTTCGACAACGACACGGCAGGCGTTCCACCCGCCAAACACCGCTCGGGAAGGAGCCTGCGAACGCTGGTACAACGATTGAAAGGAAAGAAAGGACGATTCCGCTACAACTTGACGGGAAAGCGAGTCAATTACGCCGCACGCTCCACCATCATTCCAGACCCCTACTTATCCATTAATCAAGTGGGTGTGCCCGAAATCATTGCCAAAAACCTAACCATTCCTGAAATTGCCACCGAATGGAATTTGGAAGAAATGAAAAAGCTCATCAAGAAAGGAGATTCGGTTGTATACGTGACCAAACCAAATGGCCTGCGTAAAAAAGTAGGCGAATTGAACAAAAAAGAAGTGACGGATGAATTGGAAGTGGGGAGCAAAGTCGAACGAACATTGCAGGACGGGGATATCGTCCTCTTCAATCGACAACCATCCCTGCACCGCTTGTCCATGCTGGCGCACGAAGTAAAAGTGGTGCCCAACAAAGCCATTCGAATGAACCCCATGGTCTGCAAACCCTACAACGCCGATTTTGATGGAGACGAAATGAACCTGCATGTACCGCAGACGCAAGAAGGGATGTCTGAAGCGCGCGAATTGATGTATGTGGAGAACCAGGTCGTGTCTCCCCGCAATGGAAATCCTGTCATTGTGGGGCAGGAAGACGACCTCACGGGATTGTTCGTCCTGACCATGGACCAAACCCAATTCACGAAAGAGGAGGCAATGAACTACCTGTATCAAATGGGCATCACCGACCTTCCCGAACCCGACCTAGGAAAAAAATATTCAGGGAAGTTCATCTTTTCCATGGCATTGCCCACCGACTTGAACGTGCAATACTTCAATAATGTTTCACGGATTCTGAAAAATAATAAAATTCCATTCGAAGGAAACGAGCTGCTATACAAGGATTCGGAAGTCATTATCGAGAACGGACGTTTAACAAAAGGAACGATTGATTCGCAAAGCAAATTTGTTGAAAGCATCGTGCGAAACTACCCGCCCCACGACCTTGAACAATTTTATGCCAAAACCTCGCGCATTGCCCACGATTTGTTGACAGTAAAGGGACTCACGGTGGGAATATCCGAATTTGAAGGGGGAATTGACATTGAGCACGTCCGAAACGATGCCATTGCAGAAGAAATGAAGGAAGGGGGAGAACTCGCCCAAAAACTATTCGACAAGACACTTGAATCCATTCCCGGGAGAACGGTGGATGAGTCGTTTGAAATCATGATGGTGCGGTTAGGGGCCAAAACAAAGGCGAAAGTTCAGTCTCGCCTCGCGAGTCAGAAAATTAAAGAGCTTCTCGCCAATCCCCGGCCCACGCTCAATTCGATGGCCATCATTTTAGCCGGAGCCAAAGGGTCAATGCTCAACATCAGCAACCTCTCAGGAGTGTATGGTCAGGTATTTGTTCGTTCAGGGAGGCCCAAGAAAGGATTCACCAACCGACTCATTGCCCTGCACGAAAAAGGGGATAACGGTCCGCTCGCAGGGGGGTACATTTCAAGCAACTTCATCCATGGAATGAATCCCAAGGAATACTTCATGCACTCCATGGGAGGCCGTCAAGGGGAAGTGGACACGGGTGTTGCTACGAAAGTGTCAGGATACTTATACCGACGCTTGGCGAACAGCCTGAAGGACCTGCACGTGGCCAACGATGAAACCGTACGCACGGCCAGCAAGGATGTGGTGCAGTTTAGGTATGGAGAAGATGGCGTGTTTCCTGCCCGGACCAGCGGGGGAAATTTTGCCGACATGGATGAAATAATTCGTGAATCAAAAAAGAAGGAGAAAAAGAAATAAGAAAAATATTGGAGGGAACCCCATGGAAAACGAAACGCAAACAAACGAAAACTTTGACGCCACCCAGCACGCTGAGAAAGTGGAATTTGTGGACCATATCGCCGAGCACGGAATTCCCCGAAAAGCCTATGAGGATGCCCAACGTCTTTCTCTCGAAATGAACCTCACGGATGAGCAGTTTGAACACTTGGTAGAAGAATTGCGCAAACGCTATTTGCACGCCAAAGCCGAGCCCGGAGAAGCGGTTGGAATTGTCGCGGCCCAATCGCTTGGGGAACCGGGAACTCAACTCACACTCCGAACCAAACACTACGCGGGAGCGGCCGAAGTTTCAGTTGGAAGCGGCATACAGAGAGTGGAAGAAATAGTGGACGGCCGTTCAAAAGCCAAATATCCAACCATGACCATTTATTTTTCAGACAGCGAACTGCGCTCAAGCAAAGAAAAAGCCCGCACGTTCGCCGCCTCTCTCGTGGATTTGCGGATGAGCGACGTGATGAAAGTGAAGGAAAATTACACCGAAAAAAGCTTTGATATCATACCCAATCAGGAAGAAATCAAAGACAAGGGGTTGAATGGAGAAGATTTGCTCAAAACGCTTGCCGACAAAATAAAAACAAAGCACACGGTCACCAAAGAAGGGGGCTACCGCTTCGAATTGGGAGAGAATCAGTTTCTCAAGATGAGAAAAGGGCTCATCAAGCTCATGCAGACCCGCTTGCAAGGGATTCGGGGAATCAACAAGGCGATTGTGGTGGAGGAAAACGGGGAATTCATGGTCAAAACCAGCGGAAGCAACCTCAAATCCATTCTCAAAATGAAAGAAGTGGACAGCGTACGAAGCACCACGAATGACGTGAAGGAAATATCCAAAGTGTTGGGAGTAGAAGCCGGACGCGCGGCGATTGTGTACGAATTGGATAAAGTGCTGAAAGAAAACGCCATTGCCGTGGATTTACGCCACATTCTCCTGCTCGCGGACATGATGACGTTCGACGGAGAAATCCGAGGAATCGTCCGTACAGGTATTACGCGCAAGAAAAGCAGTCCATTCGCCCGTGCAAGCTTTGAAGAAACCTCCAAACACTTGCTTGACGCCGCATTTTATGGCGAACACGAAAACCTGCAGGGCGTGGTTGAAAACATCATTGTGGGACAGCCCATCAAAGTAGGAACGGGCGTCGTTGATTTGGTGATGAAGCAGAGCTGACGCCCCATTGGTGTTATACTGCACAAATTCTTGCCAACGCGAGTGAAACTTCTTTTTTCTTTTGCATTTTAATGCGACCCACTTTGTAAATGATACGGTCCATTTTGATTGTAAAAATGTGCACGGGTTTAATGTATAGCAAACCGTTTTTATTTTTGAACTTTTTTAGGGCGGTTTGCTATATGCAAAAAGCCCTTCAATTGTTCAAATACTTAGGTTTTTTGCTATAACTGTTTACTTCAAGCTTTCCCGTTTCGAAATCGGCTGATTGCAACGGAATAACTTGCTCCCCTGTTTGGGTTGTTATCTGACAAAGAACGATGTCCTGTTCAACCGGATTTGAAACAACGAGTGCCGGCCGTCGTTTTGCTCCTGATAAATCCGTAAAAGGGACTGGTCTATTTTCATTAAAGGTGACACAAAACTCCGCAATCCGATTATCATGGATGGAAACAAAAGAAGAGTTTTCCACCACAAACTTCGTAGTTTCCAAAATTTCATTCATTCGTTATCCCTTCGAAATGCTTTCCTTTGGGCGTTTCCGTTCTTCATACGGTGTCACGCCCCACCGGTCCAACACATGAAGAAGCTGGGGAAACGTGGTCATCTGGTCGTAAATGGTAAAATGCCCCATGTCCTTTTCGAGAATGATATCGGCATTCAGTTTGTTGCGGAAAAACTCTGCCTCTTCAATGTAAACGTACGGGTCATCCTCCGAAAAGATGCATGTGGTGTTATGGTCGTGGCAAAAAATCTTTTTCCAATCAATAGGAGTTTCCAACCAAGGCTTGGCAATGGCTTTCTCTTCCGGCTTCTCATACGATTCGGGCTTAAGCTTTGTCCACGGAGCCACTAACACCACCCCGCCCACTTCCTCTGTTTCATGAACGCGTTCCAAGTATCGCAAAATGGTTTGACAACCGATGGAATGTCCTACTAAATACGTGTGTTCATCCAAGTGGGGAATGGTTTTTTGCAACGTTGAAACCCAGGGCTCAATTTGAGGGTAATCGGGATTGGGCATTTGAGGAATAATCATTTTGGCCCCGCGCTTTTCTATTTCACTCTTCAACCAGGGATACCAATCCGATTCCGGACTCCCCCCCCATCGGTGAACGAGAACAACTTTAGTCATATCAGGGCTTGCACAGGCGAAGTTAAAAATACTATTATCCTTTTTGGAGCATGAACTCCGGGGAAATAAGTCAATCGTTTTTCTTTTTCCCGGCAGGCTATGCCTTTTACCTCGCCTAAATGAGTTGCCGAGGAAAAGGACCCATTTTTCGTTTCAATTTTTGGTTTTTTTCTCGCGTCTCCTGTTCAGGGTAAGAAAACGGAGGAAAAAAAATGCAAAACGAAAACCAACGCAAAAATCAATCCAATAACCTGACTTCAGTCTGGAACAATCCATCGCAATTGCTGGAGGCGCAGCCAAACTCTTCCTATTTTTATCCACTTTTTG
>JAGVNS010000158.1 GCA_020053155.1 Nitrososphaerota archaeon | reverse complement strand
GAAGAAGACATTCGAGGACTCCAAGTTTTTGGAGCCGCCTGCCCTGAAGCGGCTCGAAAAGCGTTTGACTCCAAAGCGTGGCCCCGCATGACACCCGGAGAACGCGCAGGGTGGCTATTCAAGCTCGCCGATGAATTACAAAAAAAAAGTGAAGAATTGTCCAAACTCGAATGTATGAATCAGGGAAAGAGCTGGAAAATGGCCCACGATGGGGACATCCCATTTGGAATTGACAACATTCATTTTTTTGCGGGCGCCGCGCGCACCATGCAAAGTCAAACGGCGGGAAATTATGCAGCGTTTGATGAGAAAGGAGAACACATCCCCGCGGGATTTTCCATTTTGAAACGCGAGCCCATTGGGGTTGTTGCGGCGATTACTCCCTGGAATTATCCCTTCTCTATGGCATGTTGGAAAATGGGCCCAGCATTGGCAGCAGGAAACGTGCTCATTCTCAAACCCGCGAGTGTGACACCAATCACCACGCTTGAAATGGCCGCTGCCTCGGAGAAAATAGGATTCCCAAAAGGAGTGTTGAATGTAGTAACTGGAAGTGGAAAAGAAGTGGGAGAGACCCTTGCCAAAAGCGAGGATGTAGACATGATTGCCCTCACGGGAAATACCGAAACCGGAAAAAGAATCCAACAACTCGCATCCGTAAACGTGAAGAAAACCCATTTTGAGTTAGGGGGAAAAGCCCCATTCATTGTGTTGGAAGATGCGAATGTGGAAGAGTCCGCGCAGGGAGCGCTAATTGGAGGACTCATTAATAGCGGGCAAGATTGTACGGCCGCGACGCGGTTGTATGTGCATGAAAAAATTCACGATAAATTTGTAAGGGCCCTAATGGAACGCTGCAAAACCGTGCGCATGGGAAACCCACTCGATAAAAATACGGATTTGGGTCCGGTAGTGAGTAAGGAACAATATGAACGAGTCATGGGGTTTATTCGCAATGCACCCAAACAAGGCGCTAGGATAGCGTACCAAAGTACAGTCCCCAAAAGCGGGTGGTTTGTTCCCATTACCATCCTCACAAACGTAAAACAGCACGCCGATGTGTGCCAGAAGGAAATTTTTGGTCCCGTTTTCTGCGTATTAAAATTTTCATCCCAAAAAGAGGTCATTCAAAAAGCCAACGACGTGAAATATGGCCTTGCTTCCTCCATTTGGACAAAAGACGGACGGAAAGCCCTTCGAATCGCAAACCAACTGCACTTTGGAGAAGTGTGGATAAATGAACACGGACCCCTCGTTTCAGAAATGCCCCATGGGGGATTCAAACAAACCGGCTTCGGGCACGATTTGAGCATACACGCACTGGAAGAATACACCCAGCTCAAACACATATATGTGGATTTAACAGGAAAAATAAGAAAACCCTGGCATTATACCGTTATTGGGAAACCGTAGAGATTTTTTTTATGAAAAAGGAAAAAGTGTCCAAGAATGTGCGTTCAAATTAGTGCAGGTCCCTCACATCCATTACTGTAAGCGTGGACTTAATCCCTGTTTTATCCGGCACAAATAGTATTTTTTCCTTGACTTGAATTTGGTTTAGTTTTTCTTCGATTTGGCGTATTTCTTTTTCTCCGAGTTTTTTCCATTTTACCTCTAATGCTATTTCCGGCTTCTTGAATTTGAGGAGCACCCCATCCACTTCAAAATCAGCGGCATCAATTACGTTCTCAATAAGACCGTTCTTTTCCGACAGGAATTCCCTCACGGCATCTTCCACGATTTTTGGCATCAGCTCATCAATAATAGTTGCCATCTCTTTTTCCGAAACAATTCGTTCCGATAAATTGTATTTTTCATCCGCATAATAGTATATTCGCGCCAGAGGA
The DNA here is from genome assembly GCA_020053155.1 of Nitrososphaerota archaeon. GTDB lineage: Archaea > Iainarchaeota > Iainarchaeia > Iainarchaeales > VGJJ01 > VGJJ01. Next base: position 33,365 of record JAGVNS010000158.1, on the reverse strand, counting down.
GACGTCAACTTGTAAATGAATCGCCTCTTGTCAAAAACACCTATTTTACGAATGATGCCAAAGGATGTAAGATTATTCAAATATTGCTGAATCATGCTCGAGTCTTCTTTTTTGATTAACTTTTTGGAGAAAAGATAAGAAGTTATTTCCCCCGAGCCCACTTTTCCAGAGGCAATGGCTCGAAGAATTCCCTCATACACCCCAGAGATTTCCCTTTCTTCTTCTACAAAAATTTCTCCAATTAGCGCTGGAATGGTCTTGGATGAACCCAATATTATTTTAGCCATCGTCTTTCGAACATGCATCATTGGATCAAAATAATCGATAGCAATAGGTTCACGCAGCAATACCGCCAGCTCTAATTGTTCTTTTAGGGAGCTATCACTTTTTTTTAGTGCGTTTAAAACATCGCCTAAATTGATGATTCCAATTGGAACCTCGGCAAATAAACCGAGCAACGCCGACTTTTCGGAAATGAGTTTTTTAGAAAGAAAAAGAGTCGATGAGATGAGGATTACCTTGCCATTTTTTTTCATGAAATGTAGGTAATCAAAAAAATCGTTCCCTAAGCGATGAAACTCATCCACCACCACGATTTTATTTTCTTCAATGGTTCTTCTAAAAATTTCCATAAATGTTTCATAAGTAATTGAGTCGCTTTTTTTAGTCAGGATGCTCCCGCTATTTTTGACGAAAAAATATTCGTCAAACCGAACAAAATGCTGTACTAAAAAAGTTTTTCCTGTTTTTCGCCTTCCATACACTAACACCCATTTTTTGGAATCAACTATTTTTTTTACATCCATCGGCCTAGGAATAATCATAGTAGGGATAATAGCCATTATCCTTATAAGCATTATTGTTAGTGGAAGAGCAAAGGCACTGAATCCATTAGCACGAACCATCCAAAGGGCTATGCTGCTGCATAAATGTCTATAAACTCCCATTTTATTCAAATGGAATGAAAAAGAATGAGGCGTCCAAGAATGTGCTCAAAATATTGGCCCGGGGGTTTCCGAAGGATAACCCCCCGAGTATCGGTGTAGCCGGACGAAAACGGCTATTTGGTGAACCAAAACTTCACCGCTTCAGGGAGGAGTGAAATCATGCGGGGGTTGGAGATGAGTTTTCCCACAAATCGAGAGGGTTCATCCATATCCCCCTCATTCGAAAGAAACTGCTCAATGCCTGCATCCTTTAGTTTGAGAAAAAATCGATTTATGTCTTCATCGCCCAGCCGGCTTTGGTATTGGTGAATTTTGTAATGCAGTTCCAGTTCTCTAAAAATGGGCTCCATTTTTTTCTCATACGCATCCAAAGGGGCTTCGTTGTGAATATGTTCTGTAATGACCTCTCCTAAAATGTCGGCTGCTTTGCAATTCATTATGATTCCCCCTCCACTCGTCGCTTTGTTTTGGTAGGCCGAATCCCCAAGCAGGAGTATAGGGTCAAAATACAGTTTCCGAATAGGAGGAGAGCACGGAATGAGAAAGGAGTTACTTGTTTTAACGTGAATGTCAATCTGTTTTTCTTTTAGAAACGCGTTAAACGCGTGTGCGGGATTCACTCCCACTTTACACCCTATTCCCACTTTGGCGCTCTCCTCGTTTTCGGGAATCACCCACGCGAAAAAGTGGGGGGCGAATTTTTCACTGAAATAGAGTTCAACAAAATGGGGTTCGAAATGCCCCGCTGCCTTTACTTGGTACGAATGAATGAAATCCCCGGGCTTGCTTTCGACTCCCACCATTTTTCGAATGTGAGAGTTGACCCCGTCTGCTGCCACAATGATGTCGGATTTCTTCATTCCCCCTTTTCCTTTCGATTGGGTAAAGAGGGTATTTCCTTTGACATTAATTACACTGGTACTTAACTCAACATTTGCCCCCGCGTGAATGGCTTCTGTGTAAAGCGTTTGGTCGAACGTGCTTCGGTCCATCACGTGCGCAACGGGCTTTTTGCTTTCGATGCGCAACTGGGTATTGTTGGGGGAAAATAGTTTAGCCCCATAAATGTCATTCGTAAAACTTTCCCTCAAATCAAACCCCAATTCTTTGGTGTTGCGTGCGGAAATGAGGCCTGAACAATGCTCGGGAATCCCAATTTGGGGGTGGTCCTCATAAACCGTCACTTGGACGCTTTTTTCGGCCAGTCGGCGAGCCAATCGAAGTCCGGCACACCCTGCCCCCACAATGGTTACGTTCCCGGTCATGATGTAGGAGCCGGGTCAAAACCATTTTAACCTCCCCTCCCCAAACGTGGGTTTTTAGGGTCAACCGAATCCAAGAAGGGGGTGATTCTCCTCTTTTTGGGGGCGATGGCAGCCATTGTTTGGTTTTTGTTTTGGGGGGGAATGGCCCTTTCCTTTTTTTTTCAAGGAAATGGGAAAAAATACCCCTTCCTCCTAAAGTTCGTTTGGGGGGGATGACATCCCTTCTCTTTTTCCCCTTCATGCTTTGGGTAGGAGCCAAACTCTTTCACGTGAGCCTGGACTATCCTACCCTCGCCCTGGGGTGGGGGGTCCTCTTTCTCTTTTCGCTTTATGCAATGCGTCGGAGGCGTTAGTTATCTGACTCGTCTTCCCTTTTCGCATAGCCCCTATTTTTTTCGGCGGATGAAAAAATCTCCTTCCCGTGTTTTGCCATAGCGGGCATTGGCCGCACTCCGGATGATGGGATTATCCGCCCCATCTACACTCGTGCGAATCACGCGGACGCTGACCATGACCAATCCCACGACTACCAAGAATCCTAAAATAATCAATCCATTCGAGCCTACTGCTCCAACTAATCCTGAAAACCCTGCTAATACATCCGACCGTCCGTTTGGGTTTGGCCGAGCGGTTCCCGTTCCAAAAAGGAGCGGGGGAGTCGTTCCCTTTTCTGCGATTTCGACGGCTTTCTGATTGGCCTCTTCAATGGAATCGTATACGGTTTTTCCAGTGATTTGTATTTCGACCATTTGTCCTTCATATAAATCCTTCAATTCGAATTGAATGAGGGGGTCGTCTTTCAATGTGGTCATGGGATAATCGCTTTCAAGTTCGCTTGCGAGTGAAGCAAACTCCTTGGGGATTTCCTCGATGAGCTTGATGGTTCCCTGATTGCCCGTGTTTTGCAGGGAAATGATCATCCGCAATGAATATTTTCCATTTTCCGCGGAGGGAACAACGGTGATGGTTTTGAGCACGTTCCACTGCACCAAAAAAGAAGCCATGGATTCCTTCAGTTGGGTGTTTTCTGCATTGAATCCCGCACTGGCGAGCAGCGCAGGGATTTGGTCGGGAGAAAAGGAAATGGTCTGCGTCACAGGCTCCACGGGGGTTGTTGTTCCCAAAATGGGCGGGGGGGAGGAACCTTCTTCATCACTCCCCGAACCTGTGTTGTCCCCATCGCTAACTCCATCACTGGTTTTGGTCGCCGGGTCTTTGATAACGTATGTTTTTTTGGGCGCACCGCATGAGCCAGACTGGTATTTGTAGAAAATGTCAATGGATTTTCCCACCTGATTGGGTACGTTCAGGGAGGCGCTCGCTTCTTTTCCCGTTCCGCTTTTCAGCTCCTGGGTTCCCGATTTTCCTGGGATGTTGGCGCGGAGGGTCCATACTTGGGAGGTGCTGGTGGTGACTTTTATGATGACGGTTTCTCCTGCGTAAAGCGCCGTATTTGTGTAGGTGGGGGTGACGTTACACGAAATCACGTCCCCGTCATTATCGTCTATCGGGGGGTCATCATCGGGGTCGGTATCGGAACAGCCGCTCGTTTTGGCTTCCAGCGCACTGCTCGCAGGGCCTACGTTTCCTGCGTTGTCGCGGGCTTTGACCCAATAGTAATAGGTGGTGCAGGAAGACAATCCCGTATTCGTGTAAGACGAGTCACTCGTGCTGGTCAATGCACTTCCGGGGATGGAATTCGTGGTGCCACGATACACGTCATAGTTGTTTATTCCGCTCCCTCCCGAATCGGAGGGGGCGGGCCAGTCCAATGAGATTTGGTCACTTCCCGTGCTGGTAATGGAGAGTGAAGTCACCGTGTCGGGAGGGGTGGCATCGTATTTTAGGGTAAGGGACTTTTCTTCGGTCTCAAAATCAAATGCATCTTTCACTAAAATTTTGAGAATCTTGTCTCCGTTTGATGTGATACAATTCGGTCCGGTTGTAATGTCAAAATTATTCACCACAAGTGAAGACCCACTCATGGATAGTTCAGTCCCGGCCGTTGTACCCTCACACTTGACGTACGCTTTCATTCCCCCCACTCCCGCATCCGTGGCGTTTATGGTGATGTCGGGAGTTGCATCATTGGTGTAGGACGTGGTGGCGTTTATCGAAAATCCCGTTGGGGCGTTGGTGTCAATTTGGAGAGTTTCCGTGCTTGTCAACGTACTGGTGTTTCCCGCAGCATCGGTGGCTTTGAGGGTAATGGTCCCGTTGGCCGTTGACAGGGTAAGCGGACTCGTGAATGCGGTTAATGTCCCGCTTCCTATTTGATACTCCATGATGCATGGTGTCTCGTTGCAGGAGGATGTTACCTGTATTGGAATCTTGCTCCACCCGGTGAAAGGAATAGGGTTGAATACCAAAGGGGCAATGACCGGGTTTGTTTTATCCAGGATGATTTGGTGTGAGGGAGAACTTTCGGATGCAAGGGGCGGGGTAATGGTGATTTCCACAAAAAGATAATACGTTCCATCGCTCTGCGAACTCAAATCCAGTTTAACCCCTGAAAATGTCTTTCCGGTAGTCAACTCCCCGGAAGGAGTAGGAAACTGAGTGGGACTGAATTCGGTATCGCTCCCTGTTTCAAGTGTAGCGTCGGTGCTCAAATAGTATTTGTATGTGTCTAATTGAATCTGCCCATCAAAATCAGGATTGGTAGCGATGAAGTTGAACACGATATCATTGTCTTGATTGGCATAGGCGGGTGCCCCCTGGATGGCGAGCGTGGTAGAGGCGTATCCTGCAGACCCTAATGCCAAAAAGACGATTCCAATGAAAATGACCCCTATCAGTCTGCGGTTCACTGTTTTTCCCCCAAAATGGAATGGATAGCCCCACTGTACGCGAAGTGGTTTAAAAACGTTTATCGCTTCTTGCGTATTGGCCCCTCCTCCATGGTAAAAAAGGAGGGGAGTGAATCCCATGGAACAACTGCGAACGGTCTTTTTTTTAGGGGTCCTGACGGCCATATTGATTGTCATTGGAAATCTCGTGGGGGGCTTTGACGGGATGATTGTCGCATTCTTTTTTGCCGTGCTTATGAACGGCTTTTCTTACTTCTTTTCAGACAAAATAGTATTGTGGATGTATCATGCCCAACCCCTGGATGAGAAATCGTCCGAAGGGGCGCGGGTTCACCGGTTGGTTCGGGGGGTCACTCAAAAGATGCATTTGCCCAAAATGCCTCGCCTCTACACCATTTCGGAAAAATCCCCCAATGCATTTGCCACGGGTCGCGGTCCCGAAAATGCAGCGGTGGTGTTTACTCAAGGCATTTTGCAGTTGCTCAACGATGATGAATTGGAGGGAGTCATTGCCCACGAACTTTCGCACATCCAAAACCGGGACATACTTATTGCTTCCGTGGCGGCGACCATTGCGGGAGCGATTGGAATCATCGCCCACTCCATTTTGTGGATGGGTTTTGGGGGGAGAGAACGTGAGGGGAAGAATCCCATCGGATTAATTGTCATCGCCATTATCATTCCCATCATTGCCATGCTCATTCAACTGGCCGTCTCGCGCAGCCGGGAATTTTTGGCGGATGAAACCGCGGCCAAAACGTTGCACACGGGACACGGCCTCGCGTCCGCGTTGAAAAAATTGGAGAAAGGAATTTCCCACACCCCCTTCACGGATGCAAATCGGGGAACGGCTCACATGTTCATCGCCAATCCTTTTTCTGCAGGCGCGGTGATGGGATGGTTCGCCACGCACCCTTCCCTTTACGAGCGCATTCAGCGTTTGGAAAAAATTGGATAGTTTGGTGGGGGATTTTTAACTTCCTGTTTTCTGGATATGATGCATGCGTCTCTCGTGGATTTCAATCCTTGTAACATTGTTCATTGTCTATTTGGCCGTTACTCGTTTGGACATTGGAACCATGGGACGCACCCTTCAGGGAGTGGACATTGTTTTCATTGCGTGGGCGTTAGGCGTGTGGTTGGTTCTCATGCTTGGAAAAATACTCAAGTGGGGACGGGCCGTTCGTTCCGTGGGGGGGGTCATTTCCTTTTCTACTTCCGCAAAAACATTGCTTATCGGTCTCTTCATTGGGGTCATTACCCCCGGTCGCATTGGGGATTTTGTGCGCGTGCTGTACATTAATGACAAATTGGGTGTGGCACGCAGCGTGTTGGCCGTATTAGTGGACCGAATCATTGACGTAACCATCCTTTTTTTGTTTGCTTTTTTGGGGGTCTGGTTCCTTTTTTCAACGAATGGTCAGGAGGTTGTTTCCATTCCCCTCCTCCTCTTTCTCGGCTTTATCTTTGTGGCGGGAATATTTTTGGTGTTCAACCGACGTGTGGGGGGGAAGCTTTGGAAGGTATTCAATCGATTTGTTCCTTCTTCGCTCCGCGAGATGATTTCTCTCCATGGAAAAGAGTTCTATGACAACGTTCCCCTGATTACAAAAAACGCGGGGGTTGTTGTTCAGGTATTCCTCTTAGGCATCGGCGCTTGGCTTATGACCGTGACCATGGGTTTCTTTCTCATGCAAGCCGCCCATATTAATGTAGGGTGGGGCGCGGCATTGATTGCGGTTCCCATTGTTTCTCTCATTGAAATTATTCCCTTTGGCGTTGCAGGGGTTGGTACGCGTGAGGTAGGAGCGGTAATCGTGTTGTCCGCGTACGGTGTTTCCCCTGAATCCGCTATTGTTTTCTCGGTATTGTACTTCTTGGTGGGGTACATTCCCAGTTTTGTCATGGGGGGATTGCTTTTCAATCAGGAACCCCCGCGCATTCGGGAGAGCATGGAGAAATTAATGAAGCGCACCCCAAAAAAAGATGTCATCCAAAAATAATCTCATCTAATACCTAAAACCCTAAAGAAATGAAAGTCACCAAATAAATGTGAGGTGAAGACTGGATAAAGCTCCCTTCAGGCAGAGGAAGGAAGAATTGGGGAGTTATTTTCAAAGGTACAGAGAACTATTTACATCACTATATGTTGGCCAGTTTTTTTAATCAAACAGGAGTCTGTATTTGAAAATAGGAAAAATCAACTTGGTCCACTTAAAGGATTATTTTGAAGCGTATTGTGCTTTGAGTTGTTCTAGCGTTTCTTTCTGCATTTTCTTTGGCAGTCCTTCTCGTTTTGCTAGACACCAATTATTCATCATCGGACCGAGGGCGTAGTTCGGGCTCTTTATCCAAATTTCAGCAAGGGAGTTATTGTGAATGTTTCCATAGATGTGTTCAGGTCGTGAGGAGCCGGGGCATATTTTGATTTGTCCGTTGAGTCGCATCATGAGTCCATTTGCCACTTGGTTACATCCTTTGGACCCAAAATATGGGGAAACCCCTTCTGTCTCAACTTGGTCAATCGATAGAATCCCGATCTCAATGGCGCGGGAGTACACTTTGAATAATGCCTCCTTTATCCAATTGTTTTCCGGGTCAGTGGCTTTGTTTACGGCACGGAGTCGAAGAGATTTTTCGCCGGATTCCATAGTCGGGGTAATAACCACTGGCATGTTTCGACGGGCTGCCCATTCGTACATTTCGGCCACTTCATCCACTTGAATGCTGTAGAGAGGGGCCATAATGAGTGTGAGACGCTGTCCCTTTCCCGGAGCATTGAATCCCTCTTCGACAAGATTGACAAGGGCATTGTTTCGTTTAGGGGTGTAGCCGGAAATGCCCCTATTTTCGAAAACTCCGTCGTTGAAAGAATAGGTTGAATTCCCGGGCAGCGAACCCACGTAACTGTCTTGTCGTTGGGTAAAGAATGAGTTAAATCCGAGGAGGATTCGAACAATCGAATACTTGGCTATTTTCTGCACGAGTTGTTTTGCCGTTATTATTCCTAAATGGCCGAAACTTCTTTGGGCAAGTGCATCGTCTCCGAGTTCAGCACCTTTGGTGAATATGGAAATCGGAAGTTTTCGCGCCTCAAAGGCATCGAGAATATCAAATAAGTCAGGATTCTGAAACATTTCTCCGGGTCCTAAAAATTTTACTGAGGTTAATCCTATTTTTTGTGCCTCGTCAAGGACGGCCATTACCTCCTGCCATTTCATTAGGTTCGTTGCATCCCCATAAATTGCCTCTTCCGAAAAACAGCCCGGACATTTTAGCCCGCAGGGGTAGTTCTTCACCAGATCGACTTTCCCAGCCTTTGCCCGCTCCACGATGTGATTGGACAAAAGTTCGACGTCCATCGTCCCAATGGGTCGAATCATTTTCCATTCCTCATTGATTTTAGCTTTAACGAAGGGCCGATTAACCACGTTCGAGGAAAGAATCCAGTCCTGTGGCTGCAGGACAAAATCGTTTGGAAAAATGCCAGGGTAGGTGGCGGGAATAAGCCCGTTGTAATAGACCAATCGTTCTTCCAACGTCTCCCTTACACGAATAGGACTCATTTATGTATACTATATCTTTCACAAATATAATATTTATGAGCTATTTCTTTCACAAAATAACAATTATTATAAAGTATTGTTGTTATATTAATTAAATGGAGTCTTTGGATAAGAGGGATCGATTAATTCTGTTACTACTTGATACAGATGCCACGACCCCCCTGAGCGAGATTGCCAAAAGACTCAAGATTTCAAAAGAAGCCGTATTGTATAGGATACGCCAGCTGGAGGCCCGAGATATTATTTTGCAGTATGTAACCCTTTCCCATTTCGCCAAAACAGGACGTATTCATTTCAAGGTCTACTTGCAATTCAACACTATCCCGAGCGAATCAAAACAGGAAATAATTGACTATTTATCGTCAGCCCAAGAAATTGGCTGGCTCGCAAGCACAGAAGGAGTATTTGACTTAATGTTTTCCATTCGCTTTCCAACTATATTTGAGTTCGAAGACTTTAAGGACGTATTCTGTCAAAAATTTGACAAATTCATTCAAAACATGCAAATCGCAATCCTAACGGAAGCAGAAACAAAGCCACGATATTATTTGCTCCCCGAGTACCCTGAAAAGAAAGTTTCTTTCTTACACTGTGATAAAAGCGCGGCTGAAAGTTTGGACGAAGAAGATTGGAAAATATTACATGCGATCGCCACCAATGCACGAACAAGTTCTGTCGAGCTGGAAAAGAAAACGGGTATAACCCAAAGAATCATCCGTTATAGACGAGCTGACCTTGAAAAAAAAGGCATCATTGTCGGGTATAAACTCGCCATCAACTATCGAAAATTAGGTTTTCTTTTCTTCAAATGTTTTATTACCTTTCGTAATCTAACAAATAACCAATACCTAACACTTCGTGAATATATTCGAACAAGCCCCAACATCATTTATTGGATAAAAACCATTGGAAGCTGGGACGCCGAGCTTGAAATTGAATCGGCATCCGCGGAAGACTACTACGCATTAATTGGCGAAATAAAAAGCAGATTCGCCCCCATCATCCTTAGAATAGATTCTACACTTGTCTCAAAGGAACACATTATCACTCACGTTTGACAAAAACGACCTTCAAATGGGCACAAAAGACTATTTTTGCAGGGCGTAAATGACAAACCCATCCTTCTCCCCGAGGGGAGTTTTAGTTAGAGGGGGAAAAATCCGCGTATCAACTAGTACATATTCCGGCTCAAATAGGGAAAGGGGAACGTATTGTTGACTTTTACGAATGCGATTGGAAGTGGAAGCGGTTGAAATGATTCGGTCTACCTCCGGGGTTAAAATTCCATGGAGCAGGGTGTAATTGAAATAGTGCGATTGGACCATGTCGGAAGGAATGGTTTTGGAATATTCCCCCATCTTCCCTTCCCCATCCGACAAAAACCACACGCGGGAATGTAGGGGAACATATTCTCGAATCCATTCGGCAGCGTGCGCTTCCCCCAATGTGAGTTTAGAACCCGTGACATATCCCTGCATCGTGGGGGAGGTACCTACTACGAGCACGCCCAAAAGTACCAACCCCAGCGCACCGGCTTGAACGACTCTACCCGTCAACAATGGAGAAAGACGGAGCGACCCCCACCCTACTAACCCAATGCATGTCAGCAAAAGAAATTTGGGCCCCATCACCCATTCGGGTTTGACATTTCCGAGTAAAAATCCAATTATTCCTAAAAGTACAAATCTCCCCAACACTTTTTCTTGGGGCGAGAGCGTTCCTTTTCCCATTTGCCTGCGAAAAAAACCCAAAACAAGCAAAATAAAACAAACCAAAAAAGGAATCAACCCCACCAGAGAAACCATTGGAACCAGGGAACCCAGATTCAGACTCCCAAGAGGAATTTCAGCGGGGGGAAAATTTCTCAATGCAGCCAGCTGAACCAAATATGGAATGAAAAATACTCCCACCCCCACCCCCAACTTTACCCATTTTTTCCAATCAATAGAAGGGCGAAAAACCATTTCAGAAAAAAACAAACCCACAAACGAAACAATTCCTGCATACGGGTGAACCAAAAAAGATGCGGCCAGCAAAACAATGGTGTGAAGGGTCGACTTTGGGGAATCGTTCCCACTATTCCACGCACTCACACCCAGACCCATGCCTAAAACGAATGCATACTCCCCCGTCAAAATATTCTGCATGGGCAGTCGCAATGTGAGAAAAAGCGCAGGAACCACCCACGCCAAACGAATGTCCTTTTGCCCCACAGCCCAAACCCAGCGCGTTACGCTCCACATCAAAAGCAAAAACCCAACCAAACCCAACGCCCAAACGATTTGGTGAATGGGAATTCCAACTATTCCTACTTGGGCCGCCACTACTGGCAAACCCGGAGGATAGACAAATGGGAGGGAAGAATAGGGCGCATACGTGAGGGGGATTTTGGATGAAATGAGCTGCGCCGCCACCACGGGAGCGGTATCCGCGCTCAAATCAAATCCCCCCTGCACCCCAAACAAGACAAATGAAAAACCAATAATGAGAAGAGCTGAAAAAAACAAAAGTCCGTTTGTGGGAACCGTATTTTCTTTTTTTATTTTTTCATGACCATTAAAAAAAAGAAACGTTAGTATGAGCGCGAGAATGGGAATGAGGGGGGAAAGCACTCCTGCCATTCCGGCCCACACCCCCAGAATGACCCATAACCCAATGAAAAAAGTCCCCCATTCCATTTTTTTCCACGCAATCGCATCTATGTCGAGTAAAAGAGAGAACGTCATTTCACGCACCTTTGAATCCCTTCTCGCGGGTCAATAAAAGGAATGCCATACGCCTCCCAAAAGGGTTCGGGGTTTACGGTATACCCATTTCCCCCCGCAACCCAAGTGGAAAAAAGGGAAGGGATGGGAATCCTGCATTTCTGAAGAAGCGCGAGGATGGGTGCATACGTTCCTTCCCCCACCCCCACCAGGGGCTTTTTTATCCCACGTGCTTCCATGACCGTTTCAATTATTTGACGCAGGGTAAAAGGGGTCCGCGGACAAATGTCATACGTCTTGTTTCCGTTGGGGGGTTTTTTGACTAACGCATGAATGGCATGCGAAACATCATTCACGTGCACCGGACGAATGTCGGCCATTCCATTGTTGGGGAGAAAAAAAAGGGGCAGCGGTCCCTCCACCCATTTTTGAAACAACTGAATGTAGCGAGAGTGGGGGCCGTACACTAATGTGGGGCGGATGATGGTCACGGGCATTTGTGCGTGACGCAGGCGTTCTTCCATTTTCTTTTTTGATTGGGCATACAGGGAAAGGGGTTTTTGGGTTATTGACGCACTACTCGCGATAATGGCATGCCGTGCGCCCTTTTCGTGTGCCATTTTCACTAATTCAAGCGTACCTTTCACGTTGACCTTTTCATACGATTCGTTTTTTCCCCCGCGTAATTGGGCCGCGAGATGAACAATTTTATTCACTCCTTTCAAGTGGGATTCATACGTCCATGGTTGGGTAACATCTCCCTGAACCCATTCGACATGGGCATGTGTAAATGCTCCGGGTGCATTCAAAAAAAGGGCTTTAATTTTGTGCGAAGGAGCCAGTTCACGAATGAGCACACTCCCTATTTCCCCGCTCCCTCCCGTCAGAAAAATGGTGGTCATCCTCTCCTATTTTAATAGGTCAGAGGTTTAGAAACCCTATGGTACACCCTCAGGCCAGCGTGGATATTTTACTTGCCACCTATGCAGGAAACGTTTCGGATGTTCGTGCCAATCTCCCCCAAATCATGGGGGAATGTAAAAAATCCCTTCGCGATGTGCGTTGGCGCGTAACCCTTGCGTACAATGGAAAACCACCCTCCTCGTGGAATGAATTGAAAGAAATCGCCGCGCTCTGGACAAATGTTCGAATCACGCACGTAAATACGCCCGGGAAAGGGAGTGCCATCCTCAATGGATTGTGGGAAAATGATGCGGATTATGTAGTTTATATGGATGCGGACCTCGCAACGGAAGTGGGGGGGGTTTCTTCTCTCATTCATGAACTAAAAAAAGGTAGCGATTTGGTGAGTGGCTCACGATATCATCCCCAATCTAAAATCGTACGGGACCCTATTCGCTTGCTGGTTTCAAAGGTATATACGGGGGTTGTTCTTCGTTTTTTTTTGGGGGCTACTTTTTCAGACCCGCAATGTGGGTTCAAGGGATTTAACCGCGCGCGCATTTTGCCCATCTTGGGAGATGTTCGTGATTCGTGGTTTTTCTTTGAAACCGAATTAATGTTTTCTGCTCAAATTCACGGACTAAAAATTTCAGAGGTGCCCGTAATATGGTATGAGCGGGGAAACAGTTCCGTGAAACTTATTCCAACGATGATTAATTTCTTTCAAAACATTTGGCGCGTGCGCACCCACCCCCCCACACTCGGAAACAAAAATCCAGTTTGGCATCAACTCGTTGAAGTCATTCGCAACGCATCCTTCAGCGGTGCCTAGCACTGTCTTCAATCCCATCACACACGTATTCCACCTGTTCGCCTGTCAAATTGGCTCCGATGGGGAGCATGAGTCCGGTCTCCGAACACCGGTTGCTATTGGGGAACGCCCCTTTCTGCGCATACGGAGGCTGTACGTGAACCGAATAGAACGCCCTTCGCGTGTCAATGTTTCGTTTCCCCAATTCTGTTGCGAGTGCATCACGTGAAATGGGAAAGGGTTTGTTTACGTTGATTTGATACATCCAGTATGAGTGCGTAGCATACGGGCGCACCATCGGAATATCAATGCCCGGAATTTTAGACAATCGTTCCGCATACTGGCGTGCCACGTTTCGTTTGGCGGAAAGAAACGTCTCTATTTTTTCGAATTGGGCCAATCCCACCGCGGCTTGCAAATCGGTCATGCGGTAATTGTACCCCATCACGTCATGCCAGTACCGTTTCTCTGGTCGCATCCCATGACCCCGCGTCAAAAAGCACTTTTCAATGAATTCGTTGTCGTTTGAGAGAATCATCCCCCCCTCTCCCGTGGTAATGGTTTTGTTTCCATAGAACGAAAACATCGTAATGGGAGATAGCGAGCCCGTTTTTCTTTTTTTGTACAATGCTCCATGGGCCTCCGCCGCATCCTCAATGAGCATGATACCATGTTTGGTGGCGATTTCATTCAACTCGTCCCAATCCGCGGGATGCCCCAGCATGTCTACCCCCACAATGGCTTTTGTTTTGCGCGTGATGGCTTTCTCGACTTGAGTGGGGTCCATGTTGAATGTATCCGGCTGCACGTCCACGCTCACGGGTTTCCCCCCCGCGTGCAACGTCATACTCGCAGGAGTAATAAACGTTTGATCCGGCACAATGACCTCATCCCCAGGTCCAATTCCAAGGGTTTTGAGAATGAGGTACAGCGCATTTGTTCCATTTGAAACCGCACATCCATACTTCATGTCGCAATATTGGGTAAAAGTTTTCTCAAACTTCTCAACGAAGGGACCGCCGCCCAACCATTTGGAGTCGATGACCTGTTTCAAGTATTTCATTTCGTTTCCCGCTTCCGTGTACTGTGTCACTGGAATTTTGTTCATGCCCGATTCTCCTTTTTTCATGCTAAAAGTTCCCCAGAACCACTCTTTCATGAGTGGGACCCCACTTCATTTTCTTCATTTTTTTGCCCATTCCTGCTTTGAATTTTTTCTCCATTTTTTGGGAGTAAAATTTTAGCACTGCATCGGCCAATGATGTTGAATCCCGGGGGGGGACTAAGTACCCATCCACCCCATCCTCAATCCAATCCACGTTCCCTCCCACGGATGTACAAATGATGGGTATTCCAAATCCCCAAGGCAAGGGAATAATGGCGGATTCAGAAATGTTCAAATAGGGCATGACCACTACGTCCGCGGAATAGAATACGCGCGCTCGGTCATCTCCTGCCACGTATCCCTCTCGAATCAAAATGTGTTCTTTCAGTCCCAGTTTTTCAATCTCATCAAAATATTTTTGCCTGTCTTTCCAGAAAACCCCTTGAATGACTAGTTTGGTGTTTGGTTTCTTTTCCAAAATTCGGGGAAGGGCACGAATCAGGTACATGAGTCCCTTGTACGGGCGAATAAATCCAAAAAAAAGAATGATGGAGTCCGTTGGGGATACCCCTAACCATTTTTTGGATTCTTTTTTGGAGAAAACATTTGCCTCTGCGGCCGGATTGGAGTAAGGGGGTTCGATAAAAAATGCTACTTTTGCGTGGGGGAGTTCTTTCTGGACCATTTTTTGGTCCGCGCTGGACATGGCGCACAAATAATCGGCGTTGGTGAGGAACTTTTTAGCTAAGCCTTTGTGAATCCACGAAAAGTGCTTCCCATGGAAGAATTCCACGAAGCCCATCATTCATCATCCCCCATGTGGGGAAAAACGTTCTGCAAAATGACCCCTGTCCTCGTGTGTTTTTTGATTCGTTTTTCAATGTACCAAAAGCACGCCGTGAGGTAGGTGGTCCACCACTGGAAAATCACGCGGTCTGGTTTTTCCTTTTTGATAAACTGGACCGTGTCATGCCACGTAAATGGATTGAGTGCATCAATCATGGTGACGGTTTTGAAATGGTGGTTTTCCTTAGCGTCTTTTTCGTAAGGGGAATCCTTGAACAGGAGTTTAGGATACATCCGTGTGAATGAGATGGCGGTTACATCGTGTTTTTTTGCCAGATTTTGACACATCTGCGTTCCAGAATGGGAAATTCCCCCTTTGTATGGGGCTACGGGGCCAATGACGAAGATTTTCATGCTGTTCCTCGTTTTTATCCTTTGGAATACTTTGCCGCATAGGGTGCAAAGACGCTTTTTTCGAAGTGTTCCTGCATGTACCGGTTGGTCGTGACCAAATCGTCAAACGTCCCCGCGTCAATCCATCCATCTTTGAGTTTGCTTACGGCAAGGGTTTTGCGCTGCAGAAACGCGTTGTACAAATCGGTTGATTCTATTTCTCCCCTCCCACTGGGTTTGAATGTGCGGATGAGGTCAAACACGGCAGGGGTTAACATGTAGAGCCCGGTCACGACCCACTGACTGGGGGGATTGGGTGATTTTTCAACGAATCCTTTTACGTTTCCTTTGGCATCGAATTCTACCACACCCGATTTTTGGGCCGCTTCGGGGGTTGTTTCCACTAAAACCAATCGGCATTCCTCTTTTCCTTTCTTGAACAATTCCACATGGCTTTGGACGCTGTCCAGGATGATGTTGTCCCCATGGATGGAAAGAAACTTGTCCGTTCCCACAAACTTTTCAGCGACTGCAATGGCGTGGGGAATTCCCCCGGGAACCATTTGTACCCTATACGTTAGGTCCACCCCAAAATCGTTTCCGTCTCCAAGCAAATCAATGAGCTCGGGCAGGGTGTCCTGTCCCGAAATGATGAGTATTTCCTTTATTCCCGCATCAATGAGGGTGTGCAAGGGGTAGTATATCATGGGCCACTTGTAGATGGGCAACAAGTGCTTGTTTGTGACTTTAGTCAACGGTCGAAGTCGGGTTCCTTGCCCCCCTGCCAGAATGATTCCTTTCATCATTATTGCACCTTTTTCCAGTTGGTAGCAAACGATGCTTTTTCGTTGAGGAGGGGCATCCACCATCCTTCATTCTTTTTGTACCACTCAATGGTGTAGGCCAATCCTTCCTTGAAGGGATAGTGAGGCTTGTATCCTAATTCATTCGCTATTTTGGTAATGTCTAAGCTGTACCGCCTATCATGCCCAGGCCTATCTTCCACCCACTCTATTTCGTTTTCTGTTTTTCCTACGGCAGCAAGCAGTGTTTTGGTGAGCTCCAAATTAGTCATTTCGGTTCCCCCGCCAATGTTGTATACTTCCCCCTTTTTTCCACGTTCACGCACGCGTTCGATACCCGCACAGTGGTCTTCAACATATAACCAGTCCCGGACATGAAGTCCATCTCCATACAATGGAACTTTTTTCCCGCTCAACAAGCGGATGAGAAAAACGGGAATGACCTTGTCTGGGTATTGGTAGGGGCCGTAATTGTTGGAGCATCGGGTGATGGAGACATCCAATCCATAGGTTTGGGAATAACTGTACGCCAAGCGCTCCCCCCCCACTTTGGATGCCGCGTAGGGATTGCGGGGATTGAGCAGGCTTTTTTCAGTGAAGCTTCCCTCCAAAATGTGACCATACACTTCATCCGTCGAGATTGTAATAAATTTTTGGATGTTTTGCTTTCGGGCCTCTTCAAGTAACGTATATGTTCCCATGACGTTGGTTTTGAGAAAAATGCTCGGGTCTTCAATCCCCTTATCCACTTGCGTCTCCGCCGCAAAATGAACCACTTGGTCGCACCCCCCCATGGCTTTTTTTACCATGTTGGGGTCGCAGATATTTCCATGAATGAACGTGTAGTGGGAATTATTTTCCACATCCAACAGGTTTTCCTTTCTTCCCGCATACGTGAGGGCGTCCAGGTTGACGATTTGGTCGTCTGAATGCGTTTGGAGGTGCTTTCGAATGTAATGACTTCCAATGAAACCACACCCTCCCGTAACTAGAATTCGCATACAGGAATACCCCATCTATAGGTTGAAAAAGGCTGGGTTGACGCGATTATATAGGCTATTGGTACAATGATTGCAATACCCGTGTAGGAGAGGGATGCTCTTTTTAATGCTCGTTGGACCATTCCAAGTATATGGTCCTTCGAACCTCCGCAAAATTGGCAGCTGAACTGAAACCCAAATCGGGAGTCAAAGTAGTGGTAATGATTCCTGCCCATAACGAAGAGGCCACCATTAAGGCGGTTATTGAAAGCATTCCCCGAGAGATGCGAGGGGTGGATGTGGTTATTCCCCTTGTCATTGACGATGGAAGCGTGGACCGCACCGTCCCCAAAGCCACGGAAGCAGGGGCGCTCATCATTTCCAATGCCTCCCGCCAAGGGTTAGCCTATTCATTCCGTAAGGGCATTGATACCGCCCTCAAATTAGGGGCAGATGTCATTGTGAATACGGATGGAGACAATCAATACGACCAGTCCCAAATTCCACATTTGATTGAACCCATTTTGCACAAGCGTGCAGACATGGTGCTGGGTTCCCGTTTCCTGGGACACATTGAGCACATGTCTTTTGGAAAATATTGGGGAAACAAAATGGCGACATGGGCCGTTAATTTCGTCTCGGGTGCAAATGTGAGCGATGGTCAAACGGGTTTTCGCGCATTTACGCGGGATGCCGCCCTGCGATTAAACGTGTTGTCCAATTTTACGTATACGCAGGAAACCATTCTCGAGGTGGTAGACAAAAATCTCTGCATCGAAGAGATTCCCATCACTTTCCGAAAACGAATGGATGGAGAAAATAGGCTCTTTGGTTCGGTCTGGAGTTATGCCCGACGCGCGAGCGCTACGCTCCTATTAGGAATGCTTCGATACCATCCCCTGCGTACGTTTTTCACGATGGGAGGGGCTATTATCCTCGTGGGTCTCCTTTCGGGCAGTCGCGTCATTTCCCAATTTTTGAATACGGGAGCCATTGAACCATATCTTCCCAGCGCGGTCTTCACTGTTCTCTGCCTCCTTTTGGGTTTCCAGTTTGCCATCATGGGTCTTATCGGGTCCATGCTCAAGCAGCAACGCCAGCTTCAGGAAATGCAGTTGCTCGCGTGGCGACGGAGCATGCTTGAAAAGGTACTCCCAACACACTCAAACTCTTTATAGGCGCGTGAGGCGGGATATTCATATATGGTTGAGGAAAAAAAATCCCACAGGATTCATGAACACCCCGACATTTGTCTGATTTCCCTTCCAAGCCGGGCGCACAGTACGAGACCTCCCCTCGGACTCATGACCATTTGTTCCTATCTTGAAAAGCACGGAATTTCCGTTGAACTGATTGACCTGAAAGTCAAGGATTTGAAAATACTTGAACTAGAGAGCCCCAAAGCGCGTGAGTTAGAAGAAAAAATAATAGAAATGCTGAAAGACATGCGCCCCACCATGGTGGGAATGGGAACGTTCACGCACGAAGTGGATTACACTCTCTCTTTTGCCAAACGAATCAAATCTGAAATAAACACTACAATAATCGTGGGGGGACAACATTCATCCTTGGCCCCGGAAGATTTCATTTTTGAAAACAGCCCCATTGATTACGTGGTTGTTGGGGAGGGAGAGGAAACCTTTAGGGAATTGACGCGTGCCATTCTGGACCAAAAACAAGGAGAAGCGTTTCATTCCATTCAAAGCATTTCATTTTGGGAAAAGGACCATATTCAAAAAACCCTCCTCCGTCCCCTCATCGAACCATTGGATAACGTACCCATGCCCGCCTATGAGCGAGTGGACATGTCCTTCTACACGCAGCCTAATCCCTATGCCATTCGCTATTTCCCATTGGCATCCATGTATGTGTTTGCCTCGCGCGGGTGTCCCGCACACTGCACGTTTTGTGCCATTCCCTCCGTTTGGCGATACAATGAAACCAAAAAACCCATTCGTTTTCGCTCCGCCAAAGCGGTGGCAGATGAAGTAGAGTTATTGGTCAAAAAATACAACGTGGATGGGATTTATTTTTATGATGACGATTTTTGTGTCTGGAAATCCCACGTCATTGACATTTGTAAGGAATTCATTGAGCGAAAAATACCCTTTGTTTGGGGAGCAGAGACGCGCGTGGATAAAGTGGATGAGGAATTGTTGACGTGGATGCAAAAAGCGGGCTGCATTCAAATCGATTTTGGAGTGGAATCCGGTTCCCAGGCCATGCTGGATGCGGTGAACAAGAATTGTAAGGTAGAGAAAATCCACCAAGCATTTGAAATTTGCCATAAATTGGGAATCCGTACGTTTGCCAACATGATGTACAACCTCCCCGGTGAAACCCAGGAAGACGTTCGCATGAATCAGGAACTGATTGCCAAAATAAAACCCACCACCGTTTCGTTTGGGCTCATGACCCCCTACCCGGGTTCCCAAATATACGATGAGATTGCCAGTGGAAAAGAGGATTACCATTATTTCAAAGAAGCGGAATGGAAAATGCCCACCAAATTTGTCGTAGCAAAGCACTCGCTGGATTTGGACAAGCTGGTTTCGGAGGATAACATTCGCTTCAATTCTCCCTTGCAACAATTAACCCCTTCTACGTCCATGAAAATGATACTCCGCCAGATGGCCCGCAGTTCCAGAAAAATGGATTATGCCAAATCCTTTTTTACGCTTGGAAAATTCCTGGTGTTCGACCGATTGCCCCGAATGATTGCCAAGAACGTTTCTCCCTATTCCTCTAAACCCAAAAATAAGGAAGTCATTCCTGCGTCCGAAATAACCGCTACTTCTTCCGGCAAGTAAACGTGAACCCGGGAGAAAAAAGTCCGGGGGACAATCCGCTTAAAGAGCGGGTATTCATTCCCCCTCCTATTGAGTAACTCCAGATATTCGAATACTCTTTCTCTACTTCAAACCCATTACTCTCCAGGAACTCCCTAAACCCCGAATGAGTAAAAAAACGCAAATGGGGAAAGTTCCATTCCTCGCTTCCTTCAAACCAACGTTTTACCACCATGCTTCTCCCCCCAAAAATTTGAATCCGGTCCAACAGCGTAAACTGATTGGGAACGTGAGCGTATAATTTTCCCCCGCCCTTCAACACACGATGAATTTCCCTGAGTAGGTCGTGGGGGTGCACCAAGTGTTCAAATACATCTTTGCAAATGACGTTGTCGAAGAAAGAAGAAGGGTAAGGGAGATTCTTTTCAATGGAGGATAATTTTGTTTTGATTCCTTTTGTTTGGGCGGCTTTCAACGCAAGGGATTGCTCGTCCACCCCATACACGTCCATTCGCCCTCTCAACAATGCCCCCACGTCCCCGCTCCCACATCCAATATCCAGGACGTTTTTCCCACGCATGGATGCAAACCATTCTTCCAATTGAGGTTTGAGCTTGGCCGACATTTTTTGGTCAAATTCCACGAAGGGGGCGTACTCTCCTTTCTTGAGCGACATCTAGGATTCCTTCTCGAGCTTTTGGTATAAATGATGCACGGCCGCTCCCACTTCTTTCCAATCCCAAATGAGGGGTTTTAGGGATGGCTTTTTGGCACTCCTTTTTTTCCGTAATAATCGAACCAACACCCTACTCACTTCCTCCGAATTAAACCCATCCTGAATTCCCTCAGCAAGGCCAGCTTCCACATATTCGCGCATGACTCCTTTGTTTGGGATTGCCATGGGAAGCCCTGCCGCTGCGGCTTCCGCGAAAACGATTCCCTGACTCTCGTATTCCGTCAACAGAGAAAAAAGGGAAGCCGTGCGATAATGTTCCAACAGCGTTTCGCGTTCCTCAAAACCAATGTTTCCATGGAAAAACACGTTTGATTTCAAACCCAACGCGTGGGCTTGTTGTTCCAATTCTTCACGTTGGGGTCCCTCTCCCACAATGTGAAGTTGGGCCTCGGGCATTTCTTTTTGAACGTGCGCAAATGCCGCGATGAGGTGATGCATTCCCTTGTTTTTGACTAATCTCCCGACGCTCAGAATTTTTCCTTTTTTTCGTTTCCCTTTCTTTTTGAATTCCGATAAGGAAATGCCATTGGGAATGATGGAAACATCCTTTTTATTCAACCCAAACGTGGGAGCGAGCCGTTCATGCTCCCATTTTGAGACGCACACCAAATGGTCTATTTTTTTTCGATTGA
Organism: Nitrososphaerota archaeon; assembly: GCA_020053155.1. GTDB lineage: Archaea > Iainarchaeota > Iainarchaeia > Iainarchaeales > VGJJ01 > VGJJ01. The sequence continues at coordinate 12,134 of JAGVNS010000158.1, read as the reverse complement.
AATGATAAAACCACGCGAGGGGAATGTGGAGTAATTCTCGTAGACGGGAAGAGGAGCCACTGCTGTTCAGCGTAAACACCAGTTTTTGGTTCTTTTTTTTGGCCATTATTCCCACCACGCTCACTAAATTGTTGTAGCCGTTGCAATGGACGATACCCCCCTCCCATTTTCGCAGGGCGTGATAGAGGGGGGTGGAAAGAAAGTAGTTATCCTTAGGTGCAAATGCTGGAAATTCATGAATGGAAATCCCATCCCGGGTAAGCGTTCGTTGAGCGTGAAACGTCGTACAAAAGACCTCAACATTTACTCCCTTTTTGCTCAAATAGTGCGAAACGTGGTGAATGTTTTGCTCGATTCCGGCCGCGTTCGACACCGGAGAGCGGGGGCTAAGCAGGGCGACGCGCATGAGGCATTTCTCCTTTCAAAAGGACAGATGGAATTTCTTTCAAAACGAACGCCATAATGAGGAGGGACATTACGTACCCCGTAGCGGTACTCAACAACCCTACACTCGCGGCGATTTCCGTTGGAACGCCATGCAAGCTCATGAGTACGATCAATGCACCCTCTTTGACGCCTAACCCGTTGAGGGTGAGTGGAATTAATCCCACTAAAATGGTAGAGGAAACAACCCCCAATATGGTCAGTAAATCGAGTGGGTATCCCACCTCGGCAAACAATCCTTGAACCATGATTCCATTCATTAAAATGCTCAAAAAGACGAGGATAAACAACCCCATCCATTGGGTGGGGCGCTGAATAACGGTTTTAACCAGCTTCGAAAACCCAACAAAGTGAGCCGCATGTTTCCCAAGGATGGTATACCGAACAAAATGTCTCCCTCCCTCCGTCAAAAAAAGGATTCCCAACCCCCCAATGACAATGACAAGCGTCCCTAAATAGAGTAAAAAATCGTTTGCGGTTAGGAGATTTCCCACCGCCAGCAAACTCAACGCGAATAGCCATATCAGCATGGTCATTTTAATCAATAAAATAGCCGCCACGCTTTCCCCCACTTCCACGTTCTCTTTTTTTAGAAAGTAGGTCAGGGAAAACATTCCTAATTTGCCAGGAAAATAGAACTCAGTGCTCCAACTGCACGCATAATGACGCAAAATACGAATGAGTGAAATGCCATGCCTCAATCCCAAGACCCACCACACACTTAACGCATTGACAATAATGATTCCAATGAATCCCCCCACTAACCAGAGCAGTAACGCGGGTCCTGCCTCCAGAATAACGGGTAAGGATTCAAGGGGGTTCGCCAACACAATAACCCCCCCAATCAAAATAATGGCGAGGGCCGCGCGCACGATTCGATTGGATAAAAATGATACTATGAAATTCACGGCGCGGCCACCCGATATATGAAAAGGGTCCCGTTCTGATAAATGCGTTCCACTCCATTAAGTTGGGGGGGGATGGTTTCCGTTCCCTCGCGCAGAATGTAATTTATTTTTTCAGTGGCAATAAATGAAATGGCTTGCGTTGTGGTCATCTTTCCATTGAAAAACGATTCCACATTTAGAGTCTTTTCTTCCCTATCCGTTGTTTGATTCCAGTGACCTAAGTACGCATAATGTGAAGTCATCCAAATCAAATTGTTCCCTAGTTTGTAATTGGACAAAACGATTCCGGGTCGTTGACCCTCTAAAAATTCTAGTGCGTCAATCTGTTCCTGTGACAAAAAAGGTCCGCTGTGAAAGGAAGGATTCTGCACGTCCTTTATATGGTTGGCGAGCGTGAACAATACTCCAGGGACCATAATCACTAAAATCAATCCCACCCATGCGTTCCGGGTTTTGACCCATGATGAATATGGGCTTTTTTGAATCCAATCCCATGCGCTCCGAATACCAGAGGTTGCCAGAATCACCAATGGAATGAAAAGCGCATGCTGGAAGCGCAGTCCCTTCCATGGATTCAAACTCAGCACGAGAATGACCAATAACCATGCCCAAAAGAATGCCCGCGCATGCTTGTTTTCGATTTGCAGGGTTCGCACTCCCAATAGGGCAAAGAGGAGAATGAGCCCATACCCCAAAATCCACCAGAAGGGGCTTTCGCTTCGTTGCCAAAGCCCATACGAAAAGAAAACCGATTGAAAAACGGGGTCCTGTAACGCCCACCATACGTACATTCCAATGAGGACCAGGGCTCCCGCAAATGCCAACCCGACATTTTTGAATGATAAAATCTCTTTATGCGAAGGATTTTGGACTAAATATAACAACGCACCTCCTAAAAACACGGGAAAAAAAGTAACGGCGCTCACGGGATGGGTAAAAAAAATTCCTATTAATGACAGACCGAAAAAAAACGCGTATTTTTTGTCTTTTTTTTCCAAAAATAAAAAAAGAGAAAGGAGACCGGCTAAAAATAACGCCTCTCCCGCGATGGCGAGGGGGAAGCTCAAGTACCCGAACAAACTATACCCCAACGAGTAGGTTAGGTCGGTGGAATACAATTTTCCCAGCGCAGGAATGAAAATTCCTAAAACGTGTGTAATCCACCCAAAACCTGCTCCCAAACACGCTAACACAAAAGCTGTTTTTCTCCAGAAGGGTTCTGGAAAAAAGTATTCCAAAATTTTCCATACCAAGAAAAGGAGAATAATCCCCGTGAGGATGCGCATGAATGCAAGGGCGAGCGCCACCCCCACTCCCGTGCTCACCAATCCCGTAATCCAAAAATAAGGAAAAAAGAAACGCCCATCCTGATTTTCGGATGTGGAGCGGTTAAGAATAAAAAAATCCAACGGATTGTTTTCATACGAATGGATGTAATTCCCATAATAGTGAAAATCGTCAATGAAATCAAATCCCATGAATACGCGTTCCGGGGGACTGCTGGCTAGATATCCCCCCAAAATGGGCAGGGAAGAAAGCAAGGGCAGGCCAATAATGAGTACCCACACCCAAACCGGAATATCGTTTTTCATTCTTTTTTCAACCCTTTTTTTATATTGTGGAGGCCGCTGTCTCGTCCCTTGGAGGCGACACCAAATTAGAAGAGGGAGGGACTTCTTCTTTTTTGTCCATAATCCCCTTGAACACGGTCAACCCTTCCGCGAGCGTGCGAACGTCGCTCACAGAACGAATGCTCAGAAGTTTCTGCAGGATGAGGCGAGGGCGAAGGTAGAACTCTTTGAATGCCTGCTTCTGGAGTTGAATGAGTTTCTCATAGGGAACCGCGCTTTGCACCAGTAAGGGTTGTTGGTTTCCCAGGGGAACAAAACTCTCCCATGGCGTGTTGGGAGTGACGAATCCCTCATTCATGGATATCCCATACAAGTCCGTTCCCGGATACGGGGAAGTGATGAAAAACGTAGCGTTGTCCAAATCCAATTCCTTGGCGAAGTTGATAGTGTCACGGATGGTCTCCTCCGTATCCCCCACGTTTCCTAACATGAAGGAAGAGTGTACCTCAAAGCCGTGCTTTTTCATTAATTTTATTCCCTTCCGCACCTGCTCCAATCGCAGGGATTTTCTCATTTTGTTGAGCACTTCCTGGTTCCCGCTCTCAATCCCCATACTAATCTTCACGCACCCCGCTTCTTTCATGGCTTTGAGCATGGGTTCCGTCACCGTGTCGGTGCGAGCGAATGCCACCCATTTTACTCCCAAGTTGCGGCGCTTTATTTCCGCACACACGTCAATGACTCTTTTTTCATTGATACCAAAAAGGTCATCCATAAAGTTGAATTCCTTAACCCCAAACGTTTTGACACAATATTCCATCTCATCTGCCACGTTTTGAGGGGGGCGGTAGCGCATTTTCCTACGCCAAGTTGTTTTGGAAATGCAATGGATGCAGTCGAATGCGCACCCGCGTGAGGTCATGATGTTCATGGTGCTCTCGCTGTTGGAAAGTTTCTTGGAGGGAGCCGTGTGATATTTCCGGACTTCAATCAAATCGTACGCGGGAAAGGGAATGGAATCAATGTCCTGAATAAGTTCCTGCATCCCCGTTTGAAAAACATCTCCTGCATCGTTTTTGTAAGCGATTCCTTTCACGTCCGAAAAATCCTTTTTCCCGTGTATCACGTGCTCCACCAATTCGCGGATGACTTGCTCCCCCTCTCCGATAACGGCAAAATCAACCGAGGGGTGGGATACGCATTCTTTGGGAAAAACCGTGGGGTGGAGTCCCCCCCACACGACTTTGCAGGAAGGGTTGGCTTTTTTTGCCATGTCTGAAATGCGTTTGCATGAATTAACCGTTGGAGTAGGTACCGTGAGGAGAAGAAAATCGGCGTGACATTCGCTCAGCCGTTTTTCTATTTGGTCATCGGTCAATGCGTCGCTTTCACAATCCAGAATTTGAGGTTGTATTCCCGGAACGTATTTTCGTACGTAGGAAGCCACGTACATCAACCCTAATGGCATGGCGTGCCCGCCCGATTCTTTTATTCCAAAAGAAGTCAGAAAGGGCGGGTTAACGAGGAGAAAACGAAGGGTTGGTACATCCATAGAATGTTCTGTATTCATTTTGGAATAGCCAGCATCCATACCAAGAATGGGGAAAAAACCATTAATAAAACGCCCACCCAAAAGGGGGAAATTTACTCAATATTCGACCATATCTAGACGGTCGCCCACATACACGATGTAAAATCCCCCCCCCATGGGTCCGTTGAAAGGAGACAGAATGGGAACGGCCCACCCAGGCGTTTTGTTAGGAACCACACTCCCTTCCTCCCCCAAATACAATTCACGCAACCCTGCATTGTTGGTAATGCTTTGCAGGTACCCCGGATTAAATTTCAACGCTCCATTTTCCTCTTTTACGATTCGTGAAAAAAGATTCATGAATGGGTTCCGGGCATTGGGCTCCGACAATACGACGTGTCTCTTGGAGACGCGCACCATCTCCTTGACTACATCGACGGGTCTTTCGACATGATGGAGGAGATTGGAACAGAATACTACGTCAAAGGATTGGTCCTTGAAGGGTAGCGCTTCGGCGCGTCCCCGAACGCGAAGGGGGTTCTGGTTTTTCATCAGCATTTCCTGGCTAAAATCGATTCCGATGACGTGGGGGGTTTTTTCCTTCCAGTAATGCGTGAAAAAACCATTCCCACACCCCACGTCAAGCACATGAGTCTGGGAATTGACTCCTATCATTTTGGCAATCGCTTCTACTTTGGGTTTGGCAAACGCCTCAACTGCGGGATGAGTGGGCATTCTTTTTTCTCGTTTCTTTTCCCAAAAAACGGCTTGTTCTGCATGGTCAACGGAAACATTTTTCATTCGCGTTTCCCGCCTCTTGTTTTGGTTGGGGTCACGTGCGGAATTCCAATCCCAATAGTCTGTTCAATGGTTGCTTCTTTTTTTTGGTTGAACGCTTCTATTTCTCCTTGCGTGAGCCACCTTCCCTCAACATTTAGTTCCTGTCCCTGAAAGTAAAGGCTTTGGGGCACGTACCGAATGGAGAATTCATCCCCAACCCTTCCGCGGAGAAACGAAGAAGGATACTCCCTCGCGTCAATGTGATCGGAAATGTGGCACCCGGATTTTTCCCATGTGATATTTCGCTGGAATGAAATGGGTACGGCTTTGTTTTTGAGAATGATTCGTTCCCTAATTTTTCCCTTTATTTTGTATGCCAATCTCGTGCTCTCTCCCAATGTAATGAGAGCAGAGCGTAGAACCATCATTTTGAGGGGGGTAGGAAGTTCCGTAACCCATACGTGCATGAGACCAGAGACCGTGCACCCTTCGGGGGAAAATTCCACGCGATATGTGGGGTCGATCCATTGGGAAGTGAGCGTGTTCCCCTCTTTATCCTCCAACAGCACGCCGCAATCGTTGGCGAAAAGTTTTCCTGATTTTTTGTCAAAGAGTTTGAGCACGCCTCCCTTGGCCAGATTGATTGCCGCATAATAAGAGAGGGTATTTTTAATTCCCATTTTGGCTTCTGGAAAGAATTGAATAAATGGTTTTTCCTTCCAGGGAAGCCTTCCTATTTTTCCCGTGTTACGCGGGAATGCATCCAGGTAGGATTGCAAAAATTCGTTCACGCGGTACGCAACGTATCGGTCGGGCATGATGCTCGGGGGAACGAGTGCTCCCTCCGACAAACCTTTTGCCAGCCAGTCTGCCACCCCTGCGGCTTTATCGTTTTTTCTCCCCCATAATTCAAAACCATGCGGGTAAAAGTGCAGCGTCTGCCGGCTGCCCATGGTTCCCGCATAATACCCATTGGGGTAGGCGAAGTAGGATGCAAAATCAATGGCGCGGGGAATGCATTCCTCTATTTTCTTTTTCCATTCCCCATGTCGTGCGTCCCGTGACAGGAGGGTGATGAGTTTGGTCAAAAATGAAATGGTGGCGGACAAATAACCCAAATCCGCTCCATCATATTCCAGGAACCACCCCTCCTTGGATTGGAGACCTAGCAGGTAATCCAGTTTTTCCCCAAAATTGTAGAGGAGGACATCTTCTTTCAGGGTAATGGACGCATAATATATGGGAAGCAGGGCCATGGCGTGGTGGTTGGCCAGAATTCCATGTTCATCATACTTCGCCAAATACAACGCGGCCTTTCTGCACGCGTTGAAAAACGATTCTTTTCGTTCAGAGGGAAATTCATTCCCCAGTAATTCATGCGCAGAGAGCATGGCATACAGCAAAAATCCGGTGGGACCCGCCCACCCCCTTTCATTGGGGTAAAATTCGTCAAAGCTTCCATCATTCTTCTGAATCTTCTCCCAAAATGAAATGGAAGCCAGTATCCATTCCCTTATTTTGGGTTGGTGATAGTAGTCGTTCCCCTGAAAATCATGCGCATACACCAATGCGAGGGAGTGGACGCTGTATTGCATGATGGAGCTTGGAAAATCAATGGCTTTGTCCAACCAATACGTGCGGTCCGCACACCCATATGTGGGGGAAAAGGGATTGCGGTCCATGAGACTTAAGAGCCGAGGAATCTGTTCGAGTGCTTCCTTTCGGTAGGCGTCCGCCGCGCCAATGGATTTGTGTTGTTTCATCGCAACGCCCTCGTTTTGACCCAGAGCTGGGCGATGAATGCAAATAAGTAAACTTGAAATCCAGCGAGGAGGAGGAGAACGGTGGTAGCATCCATGAACTGTCCCAAGTAATACGTGCTGTAATACGCCACGAGCAAACCCAGGAGTATGAGCAGGGTTCCCACCGGCACGAGCAGTTTACCGGGATTGAAATACGTTACGACGCGAAAGATAAGGGAAATAAAATTAAGTCCATCCCGTACCACGTTCATCTTTGATTTTCCGGCGCGCTCAGCGTACGCGATGGGAATGTATTTCACGGCATAATGGTTTACGAACGAAGCCAGGGTAATGGTGATGGTGAATGAAAATCCCTGCGGGTACAAATGATAGAATTCCATGGCTAAATCCTTCCGGAACAGCCGCATTCCCGAATTCAAGTCGGGAATGTTCCGTCCTACCAAATAATTAGCAATGAGGGATAACAGTATTTTTCCCGGCTTACGTATCCATGCAATGTGCTGGCTGGTGGGATTCCTCGCCCCTACTACCATGTCGAAATGGGCCCTTTTTTCCCACAGGGATTGAAAGTCCTCAATGGGGTACGTTCCATCTGCATCCGTGATGAAAATCCAGTTTCCTTTGGCAGCGCGCAAACCCGTTTTGAGGCTGGCCCCATATCCCCGATTGGCAGGGTGGGACAACAGAATGACTCCACGCATTTTTTCCACTTTTTCTGGCGTTCCATCGCAGCTCCCATCATTGATAACGATTATTTCTCCCCGCACGCTATTTTTTTTCAGCACACTCTCGACGCGCCGAATGGTTTCGGCGATGGAGTCCGCTTCATTGTACGCGGGAATGAGTACACTCACAAAATCTGTTTTATCGTTTGAGAAAGGCATGAATCACCTTTTGATGATTGTACAACCCGGTCATGGGCTGGGTGACTATTCTCAGCCCCCCTACTTATTTAAACAAACATACTCCCGCGATTCAGTATGGCAGCCAAAAAGCATTTCATTCAGGCAATGGAATGGGCCAAAAAAAATCCGTTCTTTTTGGCGGGAGTTGTCCTTTTCGTAATTCTCTTTGGGGTGTATTACCCCCCCTCCTACGTCTCCATTGATGAGCACGAATACCTGAAAAACGCCCACCTTTTGGTGCAGGGAGGCACGATAGTAGCGGAAAACCCTTCGTTGTATTGCGGGGGGGTCATGACCCCTCTTACACAGCCAAAATCCATTTCCAGTTATTCCATTGGACGTTCACTCCTCTTGATTCCATTCACCTTTCTCCCTTTCTCTTTTTCGTTTGCGTCCGGTCTCCTGCTCCACCTGCTCAATCTTATCCTGATTTATTTCATTCTCAAGGAAAAAAACGTCCCGGTAAACTATTCCCTGCTCTACCTTTTTTTCCCCGCTGCCGCATGGGAAGCGCGCACCCTTTTCCCTGAATTGAGCGTACTCACTCTATTTTTAGGGGCTTATTATTTGTGGATGAAAAAGGGTTTCCGTTCAACCCTTGGAGCGGGCCTCTTGCTTGGATTGTCGGTCTTTTTCCGCGTGGATGCCATTATCGGACCGGCGGCTTTTTTGGTCCAAGCGTTGGTGAAGGAGCGACCCAAAATTCTTCCACTCATTTTGGGGGGGTTGATTCCCGCGCTTCTTTTTTTTGGATTCAACACTATCAACTATGGGGGGGCTCTCTCCACCGGCTATGGAAGTGTGGGGGAGCAGATAGGACAGCAGTTGAATCCATATTTCGTTAAAAATGCCCTGACCTACATTCTTCTCCTCTTCATCGCTGTTCCTTTTTCAGTGGGCGCTATTTTCAGGTTGGAACAACGGAAAGAATGGCCCTTGTTTGCCGCCCTGTTCGCGGGATACGTTTTCTTCTTCTCGCATTTCACCAATTTCTGGGACCTGCCATTTTCGCTCCCCCTCACGTTCACGGCGCGTCTGCGGTATTTCCTTCCCCTTGCGGGAATGCTCCTCATTCCCTCTCTCTCTCTTTATCACGCTTGGATTGCCCAATTCCGTTCTCATTCCTCTTTTTCAAAAATTCCTCCAAAAGTTGCACTCATTGCCTTCCTCCTACTCGCGGGAATGGGATTGTTTTTCCTCAATGCCTCCCATTACGAGCTGGCGGAGCCCCGGCAGGAAATTTCATCCATTATCCAAAACACCATTCCCCCAAACGCCACCGTAATAGGGAGTGCGGACGACTGCATTTATTTCCTATCCCCGGTCTTTGGGGCAAAGCATTACTACAAGGTTGACCAAACCCCCCCATCCATTCTTGAAAGTGAATATTACGTGATTGATGTTTCGTATGCGACTCAGCAAGACAAGGATGGAAAACGCCAGGACATCATTGATGGGGAACGAAAAATAATCAAGGAGTTCATTACGGCTCACTCACCGGAGCTTCAAAAATTAACGACACATTCCGATGGTTTTAATCTCACTATATGGAAAAAAGGAGGGATTGGAAAATGAACCCGCTCCTGCTCACGCTTACTGAACATTCCATTCCGGGGGGGGTGGAAGTTTTTTCTCGCGCCATCAAAAAAGCCATTCCTGAAATTCAAATCGTGGGAAAAGAGACGCTCAACAAAAATGGTTTCGACCAAAAAGGACTACCCTACCTCTCCGAGATAGAGCATGGAAAAAACCTCGCGCGATACGTTTCTTCCCTGCCCACAAAACCCCCGTTCATCATCGCCAATGGAATGCACGGGTGGGCCATGGAACCGACAAAGACGGGCATTCCCCTCATTTCTTTTCTCCATGGAACGTATGCCGGTCTGGCCGAAGCCGGTTATTCCAAATGGGACCCCATTTACTGGCGCATGCGCCACGTCTTTTCGCATTACGAAAAAAAAAGCGCGCAGAATGGGAAAAGGGTTTTAGCCAACTCACCCTTCACCCAAAAGGATGCCCGCCATTTTTATGGAGTAAACCCCCACGTGGTTGAACTGCCCATCGACACCCGCGTATTCCATCCTGGAAACAAAGAAAAGGCACGAAAAAGATGTGGAATGGGTTTGGGAGAAAAAATCGTTTTGTTTGTGGGCAACCCCACGCATTCAAAGGGTTTTTACATTATTCAATACCTCTCTTCCCGGATGCATGAAACCAGATTCCATTGCGTGTGCACCCCGTTCCTACCCAATGAAAATGAAAACACGGTCATGCACCCCCCCCAACCTCCTGAAAAACTGGCTGATTTTTATCGGGCAGCGGACGTGCTTGTTTTTCCTTCCCGCTATGAGGGATTTGGGTTTGTTCCATTGGAAGCATTGGCCAGCGGCTGCCCCGTCATCACATCGCGGGTGGGCATATTTCATGACTTCAACGAAAAAGGAATAACACTCATTCCCCACAACCCCCTTAATTTTGAAAAAGCGTTGATGGAGGAATGGGAACGCCCAGGAAAGAAAACCCTGCACGAAATAAAAAAACGTTTTTCAATACACACATTCACCCAAAAAATAAGAGAAAACATAAACCAGCTTGCAGGGGACACCAACGCATGAAACCAACCGCAATCCTCTACACACCCTACCTTCCCCAAAAACCCGGGGCCGCGGGAATGCGCGTGTACGCCATTGAAAAGGCATTCTCCCAAAAGGGGTACTACACCACTCTCCTCTCCCCCCAAAATGGTTCGGGTCTCTCCCTCTCCTGGAGCATTTTCAGAGAAAAACCCACCATTGTCATGGGAACGTCTCCCCCCCTCCCTCCCCTACTTTGGGTGATGCTAGGCTCCCGCCTCGCAGGTGCGCAATTCATTTTAGACGCTAAGGAAGATGGGCGCGCCATGGAAATATTAAAACGCGCACACCATTCATTGAAAGAAAAAATGTTTCTGCAATTGCGGCGCATCATTTATTCCGGGGCGCACACCCTCTGGTTTCTCACGGAAAGCGACCGGAAAGAAGCGATGGAGAGGTATTCCCTTTCCCCCAAAAAAACGGTGCTGGTTCCAAATGGAACCGACCCCCGCTTGACGTATGATCGCATTCTCCGTCAACGCATGCGAAAAGAGTGGGGAGTAAAGGAAGCGGACTGCGTGATTGCGTATGCGGGTGGTGTGGGGGACGAAGATGTCATGGGTTTTATCCACGCGCTCGATAAAAAAGCATCGCGCTGCTTCCTGGTATTTATTTTTTCAACGGACAACTCAGACGCAGACCAGCGTTCAAAAAAAGAGATAGAAGAAGCAATCAACGAAAAAGGATTCCATTACCGTATCGTTGAAAACGTTCCCCTCACTGAAATGTCCCGCTATCTTTCAGGAGCGGACGTGGGAGTTATTCCCTGGAAGGACAACCTGCCAACCAGCATCCCGGTCAAACTTTTCGATTACGCAGGAACGGGTCTTCCCGTCGCGGCAAAGTGTCCAGAGAATGGAGAATTATCCAAATTCCTCTTGCAAAACCCCCACATGGGAAAGTCCGCCCCATCATGGGGGGGGTTCAATTCCATCCTTCACTCCCTCATTCGCTCAAAAACAACTCAACGCGCCCAAAAGGGAAAACAGGTTCATCATCAGTGGAACCGCCCCCATTTTCTCGAAGGAGTTATCCCCTCTCCCGTACCACAGAAAGCAGGAAAAGGGACAGATATTATAAGGAAAACGCCGGAGGAATAATCAATGCGCTTCCAGAAAGTATTGCTGATTCCCGTCGCCTATTACAAAAGCGCATACCGTCCGGGGGATGTTCCAGATTTAGCATTGGGATACATCGCGGAATACCTGCACACGAATGGGGTTGACTATGATACACTAGACATGGGTCTAGGATACTCGTTCGACGATTTGGTGCGAAAGATAAAAACCTACCAACCCGACCTTCTCGGGATTGCCATGAAGAGCTACCGGTACAAAGACAGTTACGCCCTCATAAACAAACTCAAAAACGCATTCCCATCCATTCCCATTGCGATAGGGGCGGCGCACATTTCAACTGAAAAAGAAAAAGTATTGGAGGAATGTCCCTCCATTGATTTTGGAATCGTGAAGGAGGGGGAAGAAACCCTTCTTGAGTTGTGTCAGGGCAAACCTTTTGGGAAAATAAAGGGATTGATTTACCGCGAGAACGGAAAAATTTTATTTACGGGAGAACGACCCTTTCGAAGGGACATCCAAT
>JAGVNS010000059.1 GCA_020053155.1 Nitrososphaerota archaeon | reverse complement strand
CCAATTCGGATGGTACAAAGGAAACCCTGCCACGGGATTGGTTGGTGGTACTAATCCATTCGGCGGAGGGGGAACAGCCATTCCTCCCCAACAAGGGTTTGATTCGGGAGGAGCCGGGCAAGGATTCGGCGGAGGAAATTTTGGAGGGGGGGTGATCCAGGATTCGGACCTGAAGGATTCGGCCCGGATGCAAGTTTGAGCACCCAATTTGGATTCGACATTCCTCAGCAACAGCGCGTGTCATTCAGCGATTTCGGGGGAGAGGACGAGGCCATCAATTATGCCCTACAAGAACGAATCGCACGCACCATCTTCGATGAGATTCCTGAAGATGTGCTCGGAAGCTACGCCCCAAAATGTTTAGAAAATAAGGAAAGCGAAATCGTCAAGGATATCGTGGACCGCATCAAAGGGGAAATAAGCGAGGAAAAAATCTGCAGGCAATTCGAACGGTATCAATCCCGCGCCCAAAAAGTAGCCAATTTCTGCGATGAATTACCCGCAATGTTTGAAAAATTTAAGCCAGCAGGAGCCGACTTTTCCTGCCCACCCTCGGAAGAGAGCGTGAAAGCTATGTGCGTGGAGCAGGCGACAAAAGAAATGGGACGCGAAAAGGAAAGGCAATCCAAGAGAATGAAACAGGATTGCGAACAGCAAGTAAAACGCACGGAACAAGATTGCTCACGAGATTATCAAAACCAACAGCAATGGAAAGAGGGATACAATGAGAAAGGGCCACCCAATGACCAATACAATAAGGATAATCAATACAACAATTATGAAAATTATCCTAGTCAGCCTCCAAAGGATGGGCAATATCAACAACCCCCCCAGCCTCCTTCAGAGGGATATGGGGGAGCGCCTCCCAGTGAGGGGGACGGCAGTGGAGGGGACCCCGGGAGCGGGGGAGGAGATGAAGGAAGCCCGGGTACGGGAGCAGTGACAGGGGAAAATATTTTCGGCGACCCATTTGGGGGAGGAACACAGGGACCTCCGCAAGGGTATGATCAACCGTATAATCAGTCTGGACAGCCCCCCTTTGGGGGACCGGAAGGGAGCAGCCCCCCAGGATATCCTGGACAGGGAGGGCCTACGAATGGATTTGGAGGATTCCCAGGTGAACAAGGATTTGGACCTGGTGGGCCGGGAGGATATGGAGGAGGACCCGGGCCAGGATTCGGTCCAGGAGGAGGGGGACCGTTTGGCGGACCCGGAGGAGGATTTGGTGGGGGACCCAATCAAGGAATTGACAGCTGGGAATACTGCAATCAAGAAACAGGCACATTCGATTCAAGCGGATTTTTGAGCGCATGCACGACCCAAAGCGAAAGCCAATTTGACGACCGTGCGGAAGAAGTTTCAACCATGTGCGAAGTACAAGCAGGGTTCATGGTAGAGGAATTGGATGAGATTTGCTACCAAATGGAAGAAGGATTGAATGAGTGCAAGAAAAATGCGGACCGCATGCTTTCATTCGCCAAAAAACAGTTGGCGCGGTGCGAGCAGCAGACCAGCGAGGCTGAAATGACAAAGGCTGTAGAAAAGAAAGTCAACCAGGTGTGCGGAATTGACCGATTAAAAGAAAAGAGAAAAAATAATGTTGCTTTGCGCCAATCGCAATCCATCGAAGCCATCGAGGAACTGACAAACATCGATTTCGGTGACGCGGAAACCGCGGATGCGGTAAAAGGAATAGTGACTGAAAAGGTTGTGGCCGCAGCTGAAATAAGCACGGAAACGGAAGAACGGGACAACCGGGACAAGCGCGACCTGATATTTGGGATATCCTCATTCTTGGGTCTCCGAACGCAGGAAGCCAAAGAAAAAGCCACACAATTCAGGACGCAGGGAGATGAATTGAGGAAAGCCGTGGATTTGCTGAACGAAAGCCGAGAAGGGATTTCAGATGAAAACACGCGCCAACGGCTGGACGAGCAAATAGGAAAATTAGAAGAAGACGCCACCACCCATGAACAAGCCGCGGAAAAAATACTCAAAAGCGGAGGGTTTTTGGGAGGGGAAGTGACGGTCGAAGGAGGAGAATAACCTCCACGCAATAAGGGAATAACCGCCACGTTCATGGCGGTTTACCCCCCTTCTGGAACTATATATACCGCAACGCGAACAAGAGTTCATCCCAAAAGGAGGGATGAAACCATGAGCCTCGAAACCTGGATGGATACCCGAAAGTTGATTTTATTGAATGAGAAAAAAGACCATTTGTTTGCACAATTGCCCCGCGCTCCCCACTTTCGTGCGTTGAGAGCGGAACTCTACCACACCCTCACCCGAATCGAAAGACAAAAGCGAGCGTACGGGGAAACCAATCCAGCAAACGCATGGAACATCCCCATCGTAGCATAATTTCCCCTTACACTAAAGGGTGGGGGTGTCGGCTCACACCCCCCTCTTCACCCCTCAAAAAAGGCCAAAATTTTCCGTACATTTAAATGATTTTGGATGGCATGCTGGGGCATGACCAAAGGGTTTGCTTCCATACTCTTTTTACTCGGAATCGCCGCCCTCCTTGCCAGCATTGCAGTCTTGCACCACCCACTCCTTCATGAATCAACGGCTACTCCCGCGCTTTTTCTGAGACGAACGGAAATGGAGAACCATGTGGATGCGATTATCCGGGAGGAATTGCGCCAAGGGCTGCTCAAAAAACTTTCCGCAGGGGCTATCCAAACGCTCATCAACCAGCGCATCATCGAATACCTGAACGCCTTTCCCTCACTAAGGAAAGAACCCATTACCTATCACCCGGGCTTTGGAAGCCTGCTCCACACGCAGTATTCCTCCCTCCTTATTACTCAGGAGTGGGAGCCGTTGACCCTGCTCCAACTCAACCAAAACTCCCACGTGCTCATCCTGCCCATCACCGGAAATGCGAGGTATGGGGAATATAGTTACACGGGGGGAGTGAATGCCACGAGCATCCTCATCAACCGCCTTCACGCACAGAACGAGCACACCCTTTTCGCGCTCCCCTCCGGCTATCGCGCGTGTGCTACTACTATCCATCCTGCATGGGAGTGCATCCCCTACCCTTCCTGAGGGAAAAACCATGCAGACGATGGAATTCATCCTCGTATTCACCCTCCTCCTGGGGGTGGGGGCCGCGCTCCTATCCACCATCTTTACGCATACACAGGAAACACATCAAAAAAACGAGGAATGGAAAATGGAAGCCATCCACGCTCAATGCGAGTGGGAGAAAAAAAGGGCGCTGGCATACTTCATATTGATTCCTGGAAAAGAATGCATGGGCGAAGAATGGGCGGGATGGGATGCGAATCATTATGAGTGACTGGAATAGGGGGCATGCCTATGGAATGGAAAGCATGGTCATATTCCTGGCATGGATGATGATTCTTTCAATGGTCTGGTCGTTTTCCCACGACAAAGTGGAAAATGAAAAGGAAAAATGGGCAAGGGAAAAAGAGGAAGCGCAGTTGATCCTGTGGACGGACACCCTGCTCCTCCAGCATCACATCGACCCCTGGTATGGGTGCGCCCAGTATTCGGAGGAAAAGCGGCGCGTGCTTCCCTATGTCGCGGAACGCACATGCTTTATCATGCTTTCAAAAACGAGAACACCTTACCCTTTATCGTATGCGGTGGTACGAACGAAAAAAGAGACGCTTGTCTTGCATGATGATTCCTCTGCGGGAAAAGAATGCATGGGGGTCCGGCGTCCCTTCCTGTTGGATGGAAAAGAATCGGCAGTGTTGGAGGCGGGTACGTGTGAAAAATAAGGGTTTTCTCTGGACGATGGAATTGATACTGGGAGTGCTGGCTATTTGGGGGATGGGAATCATGGGAACAACCCAAACATTTTTCCCCGAGTCCAAAGTTCCAGGAACGCTTTGCCACGACCTCGCAGCCCTCCACACCTACCCCCATGCAGACATACCTGAAATAATTCAAACGTTTTATGCGGATATGCCCATGGAGACGTCAGCCTTCCCATTCCACGCGCAAAAAGAAAAGGCTCTCACGTGTACATCCATGCGACTGGAAAAAGGGAACATATATCCCCTCTTCATCCGGATTCAATACGAATAGAGCCTTCCAAACGCTCAACCAAAATGAAAGCGGCATGAGGATTTACCTCTCCCTCTAAGGGAATGAGTGAAGGGATTTTTTTGGTGAAGGGAGCGGGGGGAGAGAAAGAAGGAGTCCAGTGCAGCACTATCCCTTTTTCATTCACGATAATATCCCATTCCTGCCCCGCAGGGGGAATACTAATGGAGCGTACGGACCCTGGCGCGTAAAAAGAGAGTGAATGAAGCGCGTTTTCCAATTCCTCCGAAAATTGGATGAAATGATTCTTTTCCACCCACTCCTTCTGCCCCTGCACGGCGTACGTGAAAATGGGAAGGAGGGAAACCAGTACCCCAGTCATGGCCGCCCAAATGAGAATGGATTCGAGGGAAACCTGGGCGGGAGAACGATTATTCGATTTTGTCGATTTCATCGAAAATATCCTGCGTCTTCTTTTCCAGTTTATCTATTCCTGTTTTGCTTGAGGATTGAAGCTGGGTCACGAGGAGCAAAACAACCGCCACCACGGCCGCCATCACGATGATGAGTTCGATAGATATCTGCGCACGGGATTCGGGGGGGAGAATCATGCTCTTTCCATGCACCCGAAAAAGACTTAAATCTAGGGAAAATTTTGGGAAAAAGGCCGTATTATAATCCTGTTCCCCCTCCTATCGGCCATGGAAAACAGGGAATTAACAGACCTGCTGGTTTCATGGATATCCCTCTCGGCCGCGTTTGCATTGGTCTTTTCGGAAGGAAGCATCAACCTGCTGGGCTTCGCGGACGCATTGGCAATCGCAGCATTGGCCGTAGGAACAGGATTCTTGCTCCATGAACTCGCCCACAAATACGTTGCAATCCATTTCGGGGCCAAAGCAGAGTATAGGGCATGGAACATGGGCCTGATGTTCGCACTGGCAGTTGCCGTTCTCTTTCGGTTCATTTTTGCGGCACCTGGAGCAGTATACATTTATGGAAAGCGAGTAACGCCGCGAGAAAATGGAATCATTTCAGTGGCAGGACCGCTCATGAACATTGTTATTGGAGTAGTGGGGATTGCCATCGCTGGAACGTATGGCCCCACCCAACTAAGCAATGTGGCGGCCATCGTGGGAAGCATCAACCTGTATTTGGCCATGTTCAACCTTCTCCCAGTATTCATCCTGGATGGGGCGAAAGTGTTTGCATGGAACAAGGGCGTTTGGGCTGCCCTATTTTTTCCCCTGGTGTTCGTACTTTTCTTCCTTTAAGACAGAAAAAAAATGAAAAGAGCAAACGGATTCACAATATATATGATTCGTGACGGTTTGGAAGACTATTCGTGATATGCGCACGATTCTGTCAAAAGAACGCACACTCTTGGCAGAACAGCGCACGCAGCTGAGCATCGTGGGCATCGGACTGGGACTATTTGCTATGGAATTTACCCTCCTCCGGCTCCTGGAAACGGAAGAGACAACATTCCGTCTCGTGGAGGGAATCTTCATTTTTGGAGGAGCCATTTTGGCGAGCGTGGCCATATTGCAGTACTACACGATTGGAAGAGAGCTCTATCAAATCGAAAGAATAGGGGCCAAGCTCGCCCTGGACTACCATACGAGCACCATGCGCCTCCATGCGGAAAAAGTACACGAGAAAAAATAATTATAGCAAAAAGCCTAAGTATTTGAACAATTGAAGGGCTTTCCTTACAAAGCCAAGCTTTGTGAGGCATCGCAAAAGCGTTGCTTTTGCAATGTTGCAT
>JAGVNS010000162.1 GCA_020053155.1 Nitrososphaerota archaeon | reverse complement strand
GTCTTTTCAAGCCCCATTAACGCGCCTCCCAAAAGGTAAAATGCCTGTTACTAGGACAACGGTTAAACCTGAAAACCGAGACTTTCAACAGAGCCCTTTGGCGGTTCCCCGCCAATAGGATTAAATATGAATTATAAGTTATAGTCTATATGTCTGACGATATGACCACGCTGGCGGTGAGGAAGACAACTATGAATAGGCTCGACCAGCTCAAACAGGAGTGGCACACGCGCTCGTTCGATGAGACGATCCAGTACCTCATCACTAAAGTCAAAAAGCGACCCAACCTGGGCTTCGGCTCCCTCAAAGGAAGCTGGCCCGAATTTGAGAGGGAAGAAATTGACCGTTTTGATTGACTCATCCATATGGATTGAGTATTGGAAAGCCACCCCAAAAGGGGCGAAGGCCAAACCTTTTATTGAGGGGAAAGAGGACATTATTATCAGCACCATCAATGTGGCAGAGATATACAAATACTTCTACAATAAATCTCACGACCTTGCTGAAAAGTACACCGCCACGATGATGGGCCACGGGAACACGTTATCCGTTGATGTAAACATCGCCAAAAACGCGGCCAAGATTCGTCACGAAAAAAAATTAGGACTCGGAGATGCACTTATTCTGGCAACGGCTCAATCCAAAAATGCAAAACTAATAACCGCCGACAACGACTTTCGCGGTGAAACAAATGTTGAACTGATTACCTAAACGAAAAAAAGGATTAAAAAATCATGGGGGCTAAATAATACTGCATCAGCTTTTTTACTTCGTAAAAAACCTGGAAAAAAAGAAACTACAGAATCATGTGCGCCAAATAATACTGCATTTTGGTCTTCCCAATCAGATAGGTAACCCGCATTGGTGCATCGGATTTGAATTCAAGGAGAACAGATGAATCGTTATCGGCTTCTTTCACCACATTGGAAAGAAAATTGAGGGAATATTTACTTGTAACATTCGTTGTTCCTTTGACGGAAATAAAACTGCTTTGTTTGGATATGATTTTGAGCATTCCTTGGCTCCCTTTCGCCTCTATTTCAAATTTTCCATTGTTGACTTTCAATGTAACGGTGCTTCCAAAAATTCCTGCATCCTTCAATGATTCTTTGAACAATCGCGCGTTGATTTCCACGTGCGCATCAAACGTTTGATTGGGAAGCTTGAGCTCTTTTTCCGAATCTGACACGTCGATCAATGGCAAATGGAATTTTCTCGAAAACTCCCCCTCTAAACTGAGCTGAATTTCGCTCTCATCCACGTTCAAAATGAGCTTGTCGTTGTTCAATGAGCGCGCGAGCATGCGGGAAAGCTCCACCACATCCACCCCCACGTACGTGGGTTCCAAATCGTACGCACTAAACGCGTTTTTTTCGATGAAACAATCCACCAAGACAATTTGACTCGGGTCCACGGCGCGCAAACTGATTCCCTTTTCGGAGAAGCGAAAATTTCCCTCGGAAATGAAGGAAGAGATGGCATCAATCGTGCGCTTGAAGCTGGAAATGTCCGAGGTTTCAATCATATAGGTTAAATACTACCCCCCAATTAAAAGAAATACGTTTACCCAAGGACAAAAAAGGCATGAAAAACGGACCCGGACACTTAGCGGCATGGGCCTTGCGAGGGATACTGGCTTTAGGAATCCTCCATTTATTGTCCCAAAACCAAGGGGATTTGGCCGGAATACTCCTCATCAGTCTGGGAGCGAGCGGATTGATCCACTACATTTGCAAACACCATTTGGGAAACACCGGACAATGGATGGATTTGCTGTTTACTTTACTGGTAACCTTCAACAATTTGTTCGGGCTTGCGCTTGATTTTTATCACACCGTTCCAGGATGGGATGTTGCCACGCACTATACCACGAGTCTGTTCTTGGGGGTGTCTGCGCTCATACTCATGCAAAAAGGGTATCCCCTGGTATTGCAGGAGGCGCCGGAACGGATAATATTGCTCGCCATTGTATTGTTTTCATTGGGATTGGGGGGGGTGTGGGAGATTGGGGAGTTTGTGAGTGATTATTTGAGGGGAACGGACTTTCAAGGCGGACTCACCAACACCATGCAGGACTTGATGGTGGATTTGAGTGCGGGAATAGTGGTTGGAATTGCGTGGGTGAAACGAAAGTGAACGTATTGGTTGAAATGGGGGAAAAGACACGGATAAGTTATTATAGCGAATTTCCGCTTGATTATGAATGCCATCTCCCGGTTCGAGTACTCCCCGACGTACTCCACATCCATCCAAAGAGAGAATTCGGGGACTCCGACACCTCATTAACACGATGAGGAGAACACGCATCCAGACCGATTCGCCTTTGCGTTCCATCCTGGAAATTTCGGGGATGCAGACTTATAGTACGGGAGAACTGAATGAGAGGGTTGAACGTCTCGTCAACCGGGCCGAAAAAGCCTTTTCCCAACCGAAAGAAGGGGGACGGGAACGCGTGCTCGGAAAATCCAGTTCACCCGGTCAACGGGCATACACCAACATGTCTACCCTCTTCCATAAAGTCAAACCCGGGAGAAAATACCAATTGAGGGAATTTTTCGTCCGAATCATCACTGATGCGATTCAAGACAGCCGGTCCCAGAAAGAAAATAGGGGAGAGTATGCTTTGGGAATCATCAACCAAAAAGTAATAGAATTCGTTCCCGACCACACTCACTGGTTCGTAACCAAAACGGAACCCCGCTAAAATAGAAAATTAATATACACGACTACGTTCACTATTGCACAGGACCACCCTAAGAATTCCCTACCGACAGATGCGGGCGGCGGCCGCTTTATTGAAGAACAAAGGAATGGCTCGACCCCAGCGCAGGGTTGCTATCGGGCGACACGTGGCCAAAAAAAACCTGGAACGGGCCGTTAGCGAATATAGAATGGACCCGGCCACCATCCCAAAGGGAAATTTGGGGTTGATGGTTGTAGCACTACATGAAATGCCAAGAGAGGAAGGAAAACGGGATAGATTATTTGTTGTGTGACAGGCCTTATGACTCCACTTTTTAGGTAAATTTTATGGGTGGGAACCCCGTTTTTTGTTTGGAAAAACGAAACCGGGGGTTTCCCACTC
>JAGVNS010000119.1 GCA_020053155.1 Nitrososphaerota archaeon | reverse complement strand
TTCACGGGGGAATCCACCTCCGAAGTGGTTTCTCCCAACCCGGCAGGCTCAAACCTGCCGGGGTTTAAAAACAACCCCAAAAAGACTTTCAACAGAGCCACCTTTTAGATAACCCATATAAATCAGTCAACTATTCTTATTGTCATGAAGTTCTGGCATATTGTGTTGGCGATTATTGTCGTCGGGCTTCTCGCTTACGGGGCATTTGCCTTGTTGTTTGCAACTCGAATAGGGGCGATTGATCCAACCACTCCCGTCATTGGACCACTTACCGAACCACTATTGCCCAACCAAAATAAAATCTTGGTGATTGGAGCGCCTTCTGCTGAAATAAAAAATGTACTGCTGACCAACAAAAACACGTTCGGGAATCCAACCATCGTTCCCACGAATTCATTTCAAGCCAACATAGAAAATAAAATTGATCAGGCGGACATCATTATTTTGGACCAGGCCCAGGAGACCAGCAAGGAAATATCAGCATTACTAGGAAGTGCTCTTCCGAATTATGTCAAGACTGGAGGAAAACTCGTCATCATCCAAGACTCGGGAACGACGCGGCCCGAATCAACCGAATGGGGGTGGAAACTCAACTTCGGCAATGTTGTTCCGATAGATTGCATGAGTAATTCAGATGGGCAACCTGCCTGCAATAAACCCATCATAGTAGTGGGCATCCTTTGGCAGAAAGATGATAAACACCCCATCATGCAAGGCATTGAGCGCGTACCTGCCCAACCCGAAGCAGGGTATTTGGCATTATCCATATTCGACGTTAGTACCACGGGCAATGAGATTGCCTACATCGAAGATGTCAAAACGGGAAAAAAATTTCCCGCGATTGTTGAGCAGACATTCTTGGGGGGTGGAAAAACAATTTATTTCAACTATAACCCAGGCATCACCGCGAGAATTTTAGAAAATACCATTAAGTACTTGAAATAACGGTTTGAGCCCGTTCCTAAAATGGGCACCCTTATTTTTCCTTTTTCACACACCACTCATTTTCCATTCAGAATCCGCTGAACGCGTTTCCGAGTGGTGTCCAAACGATACCCATTGAGTTCGGGCGTAGGAACAAAATACCGCTGGATGAGTAATTGATACGCAGGACCATTTTTTTCGGTTGCACCAATGTTTAACCAGACATGCTGTCCGGCGTTGATGGCGTCGCGATTGTTTTCCAAAAATTTACGCAATAGGAATTCGCTTGGATGCACCCCCAATTCTTTCTTGAATCGGCGTGCATTCACCGTTTCCATCCAACCCGTCATCTTCCTAACGAGTCTGCTGTTAAATCGGTTCATCCACCGCGCCAATGGAATGGAAAACTCCCTCTGAATGTGGTCGATTCTCATTCCCCCGGGAATAGAATTAAATCCCAGGACAAAACGAGCCCGGTCTTTTCTGTCATACAAAACGAGATGGGGTTTGTGGGCCGTAGTCCCATCGTAAAACCGCCAGTCCGCGTCCTGCATCACATGATACGCCCCGGGGGCAGGTTGTTTAGCCTTCCGGTGTTTGGCACGGTCACGAACCCGCCTTCGCCATAGACCCGCAATTAATCGAGGCATCCCCAATACTATTTACCCCCATTAATAAACGACTATCACACTAGGAAACCAATGCAGGTCTATTTTGTTCATGGACAAGACGATTGGTTGAACAATAGACGGAAGGAAGGTGTTACCCAAAAGGATTGATCGCCTTGATCCCTGGTATTTTTTCGAAGTCCTTCGTGTTTTCCGTGTAAATGGTTGAAATGTGGTTCTCTTGCATGGTGGCCGCAAGCAGGGCATCCCAAAAATGAATGTTGTATTTGTTGTGCAAGGCATTGGCATGGATGATGGTGTTTGGGGAATACGAGATAACCTCAAAAATATCCATTATTTCACGGATGGTATCCTCGATCTCTTTTTCAATCGCCGGAGTGGTTTTGTTATCCACCACGTTAGAAGAAAATTCAGCCAGATTCTGGACACTAACTGCTGTCTCTTTTCCCATTAATCGACTATGAATAAAATCAAACGCGATGGGATGTTTTTCTTTCTCCTCCAAATCCAAATAGTAAATGAGGATATTAGAATCAATCAGGGAATATTTTTCTGTCATAGAGTTCCGACCGATGCTTTACCGCGATTTTACCCAAATGATACCCTTTTTTCCCACGGGCTAAAAAGCTTTGGATGGCGCGTCGCCGACGGGCTTCTTTCTCGTCTAATTCGAGCAAGTCTTCTATTGTTTGTGAGAGGGCTCCTTTTCTCGGCCCATATTTCTGTTTCGCCAAAGCGCGCAAGCGCTGCTCTTTGTCTTCCTTCAACGAGATGGTCATGTGACCCATGCCCACTATACGTACAAGTTTAATATATATGTATAACTTTTGACCGGCCAAAATGAGAAACCATAAAAAGAGTCACCCCTTTGGACATAGCAATTCGCTTTTTGCCAGCAAAACCTTTATATAGTCATGATACCATCATGACGAAGCATGACTACTCATGAGGATGCCCAAAAGAATCTCCAGCTCTTACTGAGCACCATTTCCCCTGAATTTACGGAACTCACGGCCAGTCTGAATGACGTCATGTCGCATGCCGATAATCCCATGCTCGTCACGGCATTGCTGTACAAACTCTCCCAGGAACGCCACCAAACGAATGCGTTGCTGGAGAAGATGTATGCTAAATACGACGAGCTATCCTTCCAATGGAAGACGAGTGGAATGAGCCCAACCAACCTCCCAACTCCTAACAACAACCAATACCCAATACCTGCTCATTCCATTTCGCTCCTTCCCCAAAACGACCAGAAAATAATGAAGATGGTGGAAGAGAAAGGAAGCGTGGACGCGAGCCTGATTCAAACCCAATTAGGGTACAAAAATCCAAATGCGGCCTCGCAACGATTGAACATGCTGGTGAAAGCTGGACACTTAGGCAAAATACAATCCGGAAAAAAGGTGGTGTTTGTCAAAACAAACTGATTGCGCTTAGTAAAATATTTCACCCGGAACGCGTGCGTCCCTCTTTAACTCCCAACCCAACAAAGAAAGGCGCGCGCGACCGGTTGATACTTCCAGAAATAAAATACCCAACCCAATTTGCCTACAACCAACCCATGGAGTGGGGGCGAAAGCCCCCATTTCTACTTTTTCTGATTAATACGGTTGACTAAAAAAAAGGGGAAAAAATTATTTTTCAATTTGCTGATTCAAATATTGTGGTTTCTTCAACTCTTCCGCGTACAAAGGAACTATTGGAGTACCTGGCAATTGCACATCTTTCCACGTTGAAAGGGTGGTTGTTTTAGTGAAGTCTTCATTTGAATAACAAAACCCCTTAATCGTATAGGCGGAGTCGTTTACCAATTCGAAAAATGGAACGAACCAGGAATCCCATGTCGTAATATCATTAATATTGTTTTCCGAGGGACCAGATTCAGGAATAATCACGGGCTTCCCGTGCGCTTTCGCATCGGTCAAGAAGCGCTTCAATTCCTTGTTAGAGGCCGTCTGCTTGAAGTGATTGGAGAACACGTCCACGGACCACCAATCCACGTAATCATCTCCCGGATACCAATCAGCATATGCAAAAGACTGGGCGAGGGGCATATAGTTCCACATGAAAATGCCCTTGTTCACCCCTTCTTTTTTCAAAAAATCAACAATATAGCGATACGAGTCCGCGTAATACGCCAAATGGTACCCGCTCCAACTTCCATTGAACTCAGACGCCACGCGGACAAAAACAGGCCGATTAAACCCTTTCATCATTTCGGCCAGCAGCTTCAGATCTTTATCGTATTTTCCATCCAAGACTTCCTTATCTAACCCCGAACCAATTCCATTTCCAAGAGATTTAGTGTAAAGAATGGAAACCACTGGAATTTCATTTGGAAACTGATTATAGGCTTCCTTCATGGCAGCTACTTTCTTTTCTGGACTAAAACGCGTGTCGGCCAAATTGATGTCGCTTCGCACGGCGTAGGATTTGGTCGCTAGAAACGAAGCAAGATATGCAGTGTGTTTAGCCGGAGTGAATAATGGACCCGAACAATGAATGATTTTTCCATCCAACTGTCCTGTTTTCAACTCTTCATAGGAATATAAAAAATTGGCAGTAGATGGAGGGGGAGACACGGACGGAGGCACGGGGGGAATAATGGGGGGAACCGGGGGCTCACGCCCTCCTCCTCGATTGTCATTCGTAGAAGGGGGGGTTTGAGGATAGGATTGGGACCAAAAGAAAAAAGCGCCAGCGACAATAAAGATAACAGCGATGCCGACCCATAGAGGAGTAATCCCTTTTGTACCAGGGTTAATCATAATCAGTCACTAATGTGACCTGGCTTTTATTCTTTTTGAGTGGGACCACGCTAATACGTGTTTTTTATCCACATTCCCACGCTAATTCCAAACACAACCAGGCACAATACTAATACGGCCAATTCGGCGGTGGGAATAATGGGAATGGCTTGACTCGCCACTTCCACACCGCGCAGGACGGTTTGATTCGCCGCATCGGCCGCCACCATGGTTGCTCCGGAACCTATTCCTTCCGCCAATGGGGCAGAGGAATACTGGGAAATGGTTTCGCCGGTCTTCACCATCATCTGTTCACTAACTCCGGCATCGGCTGAAACAATGTTTCCAAAAAATCGGGTGTAGGCCAAATATCCCGAAACTGCCACACCCAAAATACTTGTTCCTAACAGCACGAGAATGCGATTGTCCTGCAGTTGAAAGAGTCCTTTTCCCTTAATAGTAAGCTCAATGTATTTCCATTTGTGACCATCATCCATTTCGCGTACTAATCCTGTTTTGAGCAAAATGTCCAAATGGTCCTTAATCGTGGGGGGAGACAAATGCAGTTCTTTGGCCAATTCGGATTGGGTCTTTCTCCGCTCCAACAATGCCTTCAGCAACTGCACGCGGGTCTCTCCCGCAAGGGCTTTGAATACTTCCTTATCGAGCGTAATATCCTGAGCCATGCTCATATTGGCTCAAAAACGACTTTAAAAGGAACGGCAAAAGGTTAGGGAAAGGACTGGGAGAGATAAAGGGGTGATTTTCTACTTGGAAGAAATTCGACCCAACATGGTAAGAACCGCCGTCACTTCGGGTTCAGAAAGATAGTTATCAAACCCTTTCTCATACTCAATCGCATAGTCTCTTCTCATTGTCAGGAAGCGTCTCCAATTCCATACAGCCGTCATGCGTCCAATTCGCTCACCGGTTTTGGGATGAACGATTTCATATTCATGAATAAACGGGTTGTATGCTGACCGATGAGTTTCGTTGAAGAGCGCCAAAGGCTCGTTTCCGCGGGACAACGTCCATTTAGAACGCCAAAATTTGGCAGGGCGCGTCATGGAGTATTGAGCACCATCAATCGCCATTGAATATTCCTTCCCAAAAAGCTCGAAGTGCTGCTTTATTTTCCCGCGTGTTTTTCCTTGGTTTCGTATGTCATGCCTCGAAAAGGTGAAACTCTTCAACGATTCCCAAAGCCGGTACTTGGCATCACCAATTTGAATCTCATTTGAGGGCTCTCCTTTGTATACGTCCATACTTTTTCTATTAAGGGTCCAAAACTTTTGACGCCCGACAAAATCCGAATGTGCAATCTTGGAATCGACCGCTTGATTGACCCCCACCCCTATCGCTGCGGCTAAAGCTGCAGCCGTCGCGTATTTTTTCCAATGCCACTTCACATGATTAACAATCCTTTTGCCCCGACTGGGCTGAAACCTACGGTCTATTCGTCCTCTCGCTGTTGAACGCTTGAACTTTATCCTTAACCGCATACTACTCCAAATCCCCCAATTCATGTATTTGCCCGCGCAGAGAATCCAGTTTTTTCCTATTCTGTTGAAGCTCATCATACGCTAATTCCGCATCCATGTCTTTCAATTGGAGCTCAAGCCCTCCTTTTGTATTCCGTTTGAATGAAACGTTTTTTCCGTATTCGTTTTGTAAATGGTCGAGCAATTCCTCTTCCTGCAATATCCGCTTGAGTTTCATGCTCACTAAATTCTTGAGTTTGTTTAATTCGAGTACATGGTCCTCTAATTCTTTTACTACATCCGTGTTTTTTCCCATCACGGAAAAGGAAATGGGAACGGGCTCCAATCCCGCATCCTCCACCACATCTGTTAATTTATCGTGTTTTTTTTGAAGCTTCTCCATTCTCTTGGTAAAAAAATCGATGTCCGAATCTATTTTTTTGAGGAGGGTTTGCAACACCTCTTCTCTCTCCTTCAATTCTTTGGTTGGCATCCCACCCTTTCGAATAATGGCTTTAAATATTCGCGCGTTTGTTCTGATAAATGGCTATTTCCTCTTTCCAATAAACCCGCTCAAACCCGCGAAGGAATAACTCTTTTTCCACAATAGAAATGACTGAAGGAGTATTGGGCGCGGAAAGATAATCCGCAAGTAAAAAATCATATTCCTCAAGCGTGGACGGGTGTAGTGGACAGGGCCGCGTTTTTATGTAGGGAAACGAAGACTGGTCGTATCCTGTTACGCAATACAAGGGAAAGTCTCCCCCCTTGCCATAAAAATAGTCCAATACCTTGCTTGATTCTCCCGCATAATTCCCTGGGCGATTGGATAATAGGTGGCTGTGCTGGTAAAACCCGAAAAGGGAATACACCGTACTGTTTGCATCGGAATTCCTTTCCACCCATTGAAGGGAATCCCAAATAGCCGCATCCACTTTCGTGTTAAATGAAACCTGGGAATACCCCCATGGGGGGTGCATGAAAAGAATGAGCATCACCAGAATGGCCCCCTTTTGCCACCCCCTAATTTTTGGAATTTTTTCAGCCAGTCGGACCAATAAATACGCGGCGAGGGGAATAAGCATCAGCAAGTATACCAGTGACCGCATCTTACCCGTATAATGAAAAAAAAGAGTATGAAATCCGCTGGTCAGGATGAGCGACCACCCCATCACAACCAACCATAGGGCAGAATGGCGTTCGTGTCCTTTCTTTCCATGAAACCGGTCCCAGAGCATCCAGGCAAACCCTGCCAGGGCCAGCATCAAGTAAATAAAATAATTTCCCAACTCC